>NZ_KI273094.1:0-17465 GCF_000469565.1 Oribacterium sp. oral taxon 078 str. F0263
TATCGGAAGGTCTCTCCTCCTCCCACGTGCGAGCACGTCGAGGAGGAGAGACTTTCCGATACTGGAAGTATAATTATGCCATTTCCGGAGGGGGGTGTCAAATGGAGCGCGCTTTGTTTCTCTTGCATGGAATGCTTGAACTTGCGGGAGATATCGTCTATAATGCAAGGCGATGTAAGCGTTTACAAACTGTGTCAAGGCAGTGAAAAGGAGTGTGAACCATGACAGAATTCATGCAGAAGCTCTCGGAGCTAAGAGTTTGTCCCGTCGTCGTGCTGGACGATGCCGGGGATGCCGTGCCGCTCGCAAGGGCGCTCGCTTCAGGCGGTCTCCCCATGGCGGAAGTGACCTTCCGCACCGACGCGGCCGCGGAGTCGATCCGGAGAATCAAGGCGGAGTGCCCGGAGGTCACGGTCGGCGCCGGAACCGTTTTGGACAGAGAGCAATGTATGAGGGCGATCGAGGCCGGCGCGGGCTTTATCGTGAGCCCGGCTTTCTCCGACGAGGTCGCGCAGTGCGCGATCGGACACGGCATTCCCTATTGTCCCGGAACATGCACGCCGACGGATATCACAAATGCGCTCCGCTATAATCTCCCCATGGTGAAGTTCTTCCCGGCGGCGGCTTACGGAGGGCTTTCGACGATCAAGGCGCTCTCCGCCGTCTTCCCGGGACTCTTCTTTATGCCGACAGGCGGCGTGAATGCCGAAAATGTGAGAGACTATCTCGCCTTTGACAAGGTTATCTGTGTGGGCGGGACCTGGGTCTGCGGAAAGAAGCTGGTAAAGGAGAAAAACTGGACTGAGATCACGAGGCTCTGCCGCGAGGCCTGTGAGCTTACGCACTGATCCCGCTCTTCTGAAAGCCTTCCTCCTTGTAAAAAAGCAGCCCCTTCCGGGCTGCTTTTGACTTAATTTTATTCATGAGACACGCGGGAATCGAACCCGCGACAACTTGATTAAAAGTCAAGTGCTCTACCGACTGAGCTAGTGTCTCGAACAGGGCCAGTTGGATTCGAACCAACGAAATGCAGGCGTCAAAGGCCTGTGCCTTACCGCTTGGCGATAGCCCCGCGTAATCCTGCAGCAAAGGGTGGGCACCGGGGGTCGAACCCGGGATCTCCAGAACCACAATCTGGCGCGATAACCAACTACGCTATGCCCACCATATCACAGTCTATTCCACTGTGAATGAGCCAGAAGGGATTTGAACCCCCGACCCACGGCTTAGAAGGCCGTTGCTCTATCCAACTGAGCTACTGACTCTCAAAATCCCGCTTCCCCCGAAGCGACTTCCCTATAGTAGCGGATAGCGGCCGGATTGTCAAGAGAGAAATCGCGCATTCCCGGGCGGTCCCGCGCCCCTTCGGAGCCGTAAAAATGCTGGTTTTCCCGAGGCTTTCGCCGGATAGAAAGCGGCAGCCCTTCAGAGCGGAGGTCTCTGAAAAAGTCCGTAGAACCCAAGGGAGCGCATAAAGCGAAGGTTCATCCTGCCGAAGGGAGCTCCTCCTTCGTTCCAATTCCCGGAAGCTGGGAGAAGAGGATGGCCGCAAGCATAAAGGCGCAGCCGAGAATTTCCCGCCCGCTCAGACTCTGCCCAAGGAGGAGAAAGCCGAAGACAGCGCTGAAGACGCTCTCTAAGCTCAGGATCAGGCTCGCAATCGTGGAATCCACATAGGCCTGCGCCATGATCTGCATCGTATAGCCCGCCGCCCCGCTGAAGATCCCCACGTATAGGAGTGAGGGAAGGGCCGCCCAGAAATCGGAGGCTGTGGGCCTCTCCAAAAGGAACATCAGGATCGTGGATAAAAACGCCGACGCAAGGATCTGAAGAAGGGCAAGATAGATCCCCTCCGCTTTCCTTATGAAATGTTCCACACAGATGATCTGCATCGCGTAGAGGAAGGCGCAGAGCAGCAGCATGAGATCCCCCATCCCGAGGCGAAGCCCCTCCTTCATGCAGAGGAGGTAGAGCCCGGCGATGCTGAGCCCCGTCCCGATCCAGGTTCTCATCCCCTCTTTCTTCCGAAAGAGAAAAAGCCCCAGAAGGGGAACCCAGACGACATAGAGAGCGGAGATAAATCCGGCCTTCGCGGCCGTACTCATGGGAAGGGCATACTGCTGTGCTGCGCCGCCCATGCATAAAAAAAAGCCGCAGGCGGCTCCCCCCGCAAAAAGAGCGAAGATCCCTTCTCTTCCCCGCCCTGCCCCGTCCCTCTGTCTTAGGTTCTTCCGATACAAAAGGAACGAAAGGGGGGACATCGCCGCGAGAGAGATCCAATTTCTCGCAGCCATAAAGGAGAAGGGGCCGAGGTAATCCGCCCCATCCCTCTGCGCAATAAAGGCAAGCCCCCATATGGCGGCTGTCAAAAAGAGCATGCAAAAGCCCAGCACTTTTCTCCGACTTCTCCTGTTCAAAGCTCTCCCCCCTGTTTTCTCATCCCGCGGCTTCCTCTCCGGCCTTCCTCCGGAGAAGAAACGGGGATCCTATCGTCCCCCTTTTCCTGCTGAAAGCGCGGGAAAGACATCCGCACAGAAGCAGATGAATCTAGCGGCTCCTGTCCTCAATGTATTTTTGAATAAAGTCGAGATTTCCCCTCTCATCCACCTCGATAATCATATAGGAGGGGCGGCGGTCCGCCTGACGGGGGAAGCTGATAGAGCCGGGGTTTAAGCAGATGACTCCGCCCACCACCCGGAGAAAGGGCTTATGGCTGTGGCCGAACATCGCGACTCCGCAGTTCCTCGACCTCGCCTCCTCCGCGAGTATCCTCGGGTCCATGTTGACGCCGTAGAGATGTCCGTGGGTCAGGAAGCAGCGCTCCTTCCCGAGCTGAAGCTCCAGCTCCCTCGGAAGCTCCGCGAAAAAGTCACAGTTTCCCTGGAGGAAGCAGCAGTGACAGTCCCTCCCCGCGGCCTCCCGGAACTTATCCTCCGGCTCCTCGATATCCCCAAGATGAATCAGATCGGAGAAGGGGCCCTCCTCCCGGAGGACGCGGAGCAGGTTCTCATCCCTTCTGTGGGTATCGCTGACGACGAGGATTCTCTTCTTTTCGGTCTCTCCCTCTCTTTTTTCGCCGGGCGCCTCCTTCTCCAGCTCCTCCTGGTAGCGTCTCCCCCGCTCAGAGAGCTTCCGGTCGCTCTCCTCCACGGAGCGGAGCAGCCTTCGCATCTCGCGAAGCGCCTTCCCCCTGTGAGAGATCCCGTCCTTTTCCTCGGGACTCAACTCCGCCGATGTCTTCCGGTACTCCGGGAGGTAGAGGATCGGGTCATAGCCAAAGCCATTCCGCCCCGCCGGCTTCTCGGCGATCAGGCCCGGAAAGCTCCCCTCCGTGTGGAAGATCCGTCCGTCCGAAAAGGCAGCGCAGATATCACAGCTGAAATGTGCGCTTCTGTCCTCCCCCTTTACATCCTTGAGCTTCTCCAGAATCCGCCGGTTCTTCTCCTCGTAGCTGCTGTTTTCGCCCAGGAATCGGGCGGAATAGATCCCCGGCGCACCCCTGAGATAATCGATGCAGAGCCCGGAATCATCCGCAAGGATCACATCCCCCTCTCGGAGAAGTCCGTGCTCCCTCATATATTCCCGGATGCCGACCGCCTTTGCCTCTGCATTCTCCGCGAAGCTCTTTCCATTCTCCTCCGGATCAAAGTCGATGCCGAGATCTGACTTCGCGAGGATTTCCGAAGCCGCGTCCCTCAGGATTCTCCGGATCTCCCTCATTTTGTCCCGATTATGCGTCGCAAATATGATCCTCACGTCTTCCCTCCTCTCATTAGAATCGGCATTCCGCAGAGCTTATTTTTTCTCCTGGCGCGGACGGATACCGTATGAGTAAAAGTAGGTCTTCATCATCCCATTATAGATCTTTCTGTTTTTATCCGCTCTCCCGAGGTAGCGCTGCGCATCCTCGTAGGCCGTGATCAGATAGAGCTTCCAGTGATCGAGTCCTTCCCAGGCCTCCCGGAGCTCTGTATAGAGAAGCGGAAGATTTCTCCTGTCCTCGATCCGCTCCCCATAGGGGGGATTCGTGATGAGATATCCTCCCCTTCCGCTGTGAGAGAGCTTTGCGAGCTCCCGGAGCTGAAAATGGATCAGCTTCCCGACCCCGGCTCTCTCCGCGTTTTCCCGGCAGACCGGAAGCATTGCGGGGTCAATGTCATAGCCCTGGATATCCAGGACTCTTCCGGCTCCTCCCGCGAGGATAGCGCGGTCTATCTGCTCATTGGCCTCCGTCACCGCCTCATTCCAGTGCTTCCTTGGGACGAGGTTGCTCCAGCCCTCCGCCGTGAAGGCGCGGTCCGCCCCGGGCGCAATCCCCGCGGCGAGCATGGCGGCCTCGATCAAAAAGGTGCCTGAGCCGCACATCGGATCGATCAGCGGCAGCTCCGCCCTCCAGCCGCTTAAGAGGAGAAGGGATGCGGCAAGGGTCTCCGTAATCGGCGCCTTTCCCGCCTTCAGCCGATAGCCTCTTTTGTGGAGGGACTCCCCGCTTGTGTCCAGCGCGAGCGTCAGCTGATCCTTATAGAGGCTTACACGGAAGGGATATTTCGCGCCGTGCTCCTCGAACCAGCTCCTGTGGTAGATCCTTCCGAGGCGGTCCACCATCGCCTTCTTCATGACCGACTGGATATCCCGCGGTGAATAGAGCTTTGAGTTGATCGAGCTCGCCTTTGTCACCCAGAAGCTTCCATCCTCCGGTATAAACTCCTCTAAGGGCAGCGCTCTCGTCCCCTGAAAGAGCTCTTCATAGCTCTCCGCCCGGAACTCTCCGACCTTAAGGAGGATTCTCTCCGCGCTCCTTATGAAAATGTTGGCTCTGGCGATCGCTTCGGCATCCCCGATGAAGCTGACTCTTCCGTCCCGAACGTCGCTGATCTCATAGCCCAGCTCGTAGATCTCCTTCTTCGTGACGGACTCCAGCCCGAAATGGCAGGGGGCCATCAGCTCATATGTCTTCATCCTCTCTCCTTTTTGACGGGAGCAGCCTATTCCCATAAAGCCATGAAAGCGCTGCCGCCATATAGAGCCGGACCTCTAGCGGTCCATCAGCCCCTTTAAAAGCCAAAGAAGCAAAAATACCGCGCAAAGAGGCAGGAGGATCGGCGAAAGCAGCGAGAAGATCCCTCCGATCAGCTGGGCGAGCAGAAAGAGCAGTAAAAGGACGAAGAGGAAGAGGAAGAAGCAGCCTAAATTATTGAGCTGGAAGGACTGAATCCTCGGTCCCCGCTCCTCTGTATTCTCCTCTCTCCACTCCTCCCCTCTTTCCCTCTCCGCCGAGGCCCCGGGCTGCGGACCGGGATCGGAGTCTATGCCCCGGTACTGTCTGTCCTCCTCGTCCGAGTTATAGTTGATCTCACTCTCCTCATGGCGAAACGGCGTCTCCCGGGCGATCCGATCCCCTCCCGCCTCCGCGGCGTCCGCGATGGTCTTTGCGAGGAGCCTCGGCTCTCCGAGCTCCGATACGACCTCCTCCTCGCTCCTCCCCTTTTTACACTCGGAGGCGATATAGTCCTGATAATAGCTTAGCTGCTCCCGGATCCGCTCCTCCGAGACCGAATTGCTGAGCTCCGCGCGGAGCGCCCGAAGAAATTCCTCTCTTGTCACAAGATCTCCTTTTATCCGGGACTCTGAAGTCCCGGTGCATTGTCTGTCTGTTTCCCGCTCTTCTCCCGTCTTAAAGACCGGGCGGTCGGGATCAGTCCTTCTCCGCCTCCTCCCGATCCGAGACGACGATGCCGAGGTCCAGGAGCTGCTGCTCCTCAAAGACCGGAGCCGGAGCCTCCATCATGGCATCGGAGCCGTCCTTCCCCTTCGGAAATGCGATGACATCCCGTATCGTATCGGAGCCGACCATCCACATCGAAAGCCTATCCAGGCCATAGGCGAGTCCCGCATGGGGAGGCACGCCGTAGCGGAAGGCCTGCATCAGGAAGCCGAACTGCTCCATCGCCCTCTCTCTCGTAAAGCCAAGCTTCTCCAGCATCCTTTCCTGCACCTCCGCCTGGTGGATACGGACGGAGCCTCCGCCAAGCTCTGTGCCGTTTAGGACGATGTCGTAGGCCTTTGCCCTCACTGCCCCGGGATCCGTGTCGAGCAGGGGAAGATCCTCCTCCATGGGCATGGTAAAGGGGTGATGCATCGCCTGGAAGCGGCCGAGCTCCTCCGAATACTCAAACATCGGAAACTCCGTGACCCAGAGGAAGCTCCACGCCTTTTCGTCGATGAGGGAGAAGTCCCTCCCAAGAGAAAGCCTGAGCGCTCCGAGACTGTCCCAGACCACCCTCCTGTCCCGATCCGAGACAAGGAAGAGAAGATCCCCTGCTTTTGCCTGCATCGCCTCACAGAGCCGCTCCTTCTCCCCCTCCCTTAAGAACTTCGCAAAGCTCGATTTACAGCTCCCATCCTCCATGAGAGAGAGGTAGGCCAGGCCCTTCGCCCCGCATTCCTTCACGAAATCGGTGTAGGCATCGATTTTCTTCCGGGGCATCCCCGCCCCTCCCGGAAGCCTAAGCCCCTTGATGACGCCCCCCTCTCTCACACAGTCGGAGAAGACGGAGAAGCCGCAGTCCCGAAGAAGCTCCGTCAGATCCATAAGCTTCATTCCGAAGCGAAGATCCGGCTTATCGCTCCCGTAATCGTTCATCGCATCGATCCAGCGCATCCTCCGGAGCGGAAGCGTCAGCTCGACGCCGCAGACCTCCCGGAAGATAAACTGCAGGAGACGCTCATTGAGCTCCAGGACATCCTCGATATCGACGAAGGAGAGCTCCATATCGACCTGGGTAAACTCGGGCTGCCGGTCCGCCCGGAGGTCCTCATCCCGGTAGCAGCGGGCGAGCTGAAAGTAGCGGTCCATGCCGGAGACCATCAGAAGCTGCTTTAAGAGCTGCGGGGACTGGGGAAGCGCATAGAAGGAGCCGTGGTGGAGGCGGCTCGGCACGAGGAAGTCCCTCGCCCCCTCCGGCGTCGACTTGATGAGAGTCGGCGTCTCGATCTCCAAAAAACCGTTCTCCGTCAGGAAGCGGCGGATCAAAAAGGAGATGCGGGCCCTCGTCATAATGCGTTTCTGAAGCTCCGGGCGGCGGAGATCCAGGTAGCGGTACTTCAGGCGGAGCTCCTCCTTCGTCCGTATGCCGTCCTCGATGGGGAAGGGGGGCACCTCGGACTCCGAGAGGATGCGGAGCTCTCTCGCGGAGAGCTCGATCGAGCCGGTCGAAAGCTCCGCGTTTATGTCCTTCCCCCGGCTCTGCACGATGCCGCTCACCGCGATGACAAATTCAGAGCGAAGCCGGGCGGCCTTCTCAAAGACCTCCTTCCCGCAGTCCTTCTCCTCAAACAGAATCTGAAGGATACCGGAGCGGTCGCGAAGATCGGTAAAGATCAATCCTCCCTTATTCCGGGATTTCTGGACCCAGCCCATCATCGTGACCTCCTGCCCGATCATGGACTCCGTAAGATGCGCGCAGCGGCACGTTCTGTGCAATCCCCTCATTGACTCAGCCATATTCTATTCCGCCCCTTCCTAAGCGTAGATCTCCATGCACTCTTGGTAGCCCTCCTTCCGGAGCTGCTCCTTTTGAAATTTCTTATTCTTATTCATGCGGACGATGAGGACCCTCTCTCCTCTTTTCCTCCGGCTGTCCGCCTCTCTGAGCACTGCCGAAAGCTTTTCCCGGGAGATTCCCTTTTCCAGGAGGATGGCGAGACTTCCCTCCTCCCTCTCTGTCCCCTCTCCGCTCTCTAAAAGGATGGTCACAAGGCGTTCAAAGCCGATGGAGAAGCCGACCGCCGCGGTATCCTTTCCCGTAAAGAGCCCGACCATCCGATCGTATCTCCCGCCCCCTCCGATGGAGCCGGGAAAGCCCTCCGCCCGGATCTCGAAGATCGGCCCGGTATAGTAGCCCATGCCGCGGACCAGTGTGGGGTCAAAGGAGAGGCGAAGCTCCGGTCCCGCGATCTCTTGCACCATCTCCATGATCTCCGAAAGATTTTCGGAGATCCCCGGGGAAAGCTTCTCTCCGAGGATCTCCCCGAGCCTTCGGATATCCTCTGCCCCCTCTCCCGCATCGAGGACAAGACTTAGATAGCGCTCGATCCCCTCCGCGGAGAGTCCCAGGGAGAGGAGCTCCTCCCGGACCCCCTCCATTCCGATCTTGTCCGCCTTATCGAGGATCACGCAGATCTCCTCGAAATCCTCCTCGGGAAAGCCCGCAAAGCGCTGCATGCCCCGGAGAATCTCCCTGTCATTCAGGACGATCCGGAAGGGATGCCTCCCCGAAAAGCCGATCCGCCGAAGGAAGCTCCCGATCGCGAGGATGAGCTCGATCTCCGAGAGATTCGACTCATCTCCGAGGATATCGATGTCACACTGGACGAACTCCCGGAATCTCCCCTTCTGCGGGCGGTCCGCCCGGAAGACCGGGCCGATCTGCAGGGCCTTAAAGGGATTCGGGAGCTTCGCCTGATTTTCCGCGTAGAATCTCGTGAGAGGCAGGGTGAGATCATAGCGGAGGCCGGAGTCGGAAAGGGCGGAGGCCTCCCCCGACGAAAGGGCATGCTCCAGCTTCTCTCCTCGCTTCAGGAGCTTGAAAATCAGCTTCTCATTGTCCCCTCCCTGCCGGCTTAAGAGGTTCTCGATATGCTCGACCGCGGGGGTCTCTATCTCCGTGAAGCCGAATTCCCGGTAGCATTTCCGGATCTCCGAGAGGAGATACTGGCGGACGGCCATCTCGTCCGGGAGAATGTCCTTCATGCCAGTGACCGGCTTTTTCTTTAATCCCATATACTTTCCTTCCGCTTTCAAAGAAATCTCCAAGTATCCGCCCTTTTCAGGGCTCCGGGCTCTTCCGTGGAAAAGGCGGCGAAATCCCGCCCTCTCTCAAAGGCTGTGGCTGTCCATGTAGCGCTTCATGTCCGGATCGATATCCAAGGTGGCGAAGTAATCCCTCGGCGTCTCCGCCCGGCGGATCAGCTTCACGCTGCCGTCTCTTTTCTTCAGAAGCTCCGCGCACCAGAGCTTTCCGTTGTAATTATAGCCCATGGCGAAGCCGTGCGCCCCGGCGTCATGGATGAAGAGGAGGTCTCCCTTTTCGAGCCTTGGGAGTCTGCGGTCCACCGCAAACTTATCATTGTTCTCACAGAGGGAGCCGACGACGTCATAGCTCTCCGTCTCCTCCTCTTTCTCCTTCCCGAGGACCGTGATGTGATGATAGGCCCCGTAGACCGCGGGTCTCATAAGATTCGCCGCGCAGGCATCGACACCGGCATAGTGCTTATAGGTCTCCTTGAAATGGATGACCCTCGTGATGAGTGCCCCGTAGGGGGCGAGCATGAATCGTCCAAGCTCCGTGAAAATCCTGACATCGGAGAGTCCGTTCCTCCCGAGAATCTCGTCATAGACCCGGTGAACGCCTTCTCCGATCGCGAGGATATCATTCGGCTTCTCCTCCGGCCGGTAGGCGATCCCCACTCCTCCCGAGAGATTGATGAAGGAGAGCCGGATGCCGCAGTCCTCCTTCACCCGGACCGCCAGTGTGAAAAGCTGCCTCGCAAGAGTCGGATAGTACTCATTGCTCACGGTATTGGAGGCGAGGAAGGCGTGGATGCCGAAATGCTTTACGCCGCCCGCCTTCAGGATTCGGAAGCCCTCAAGAATCTGCTCCTCCGTCATGCCGAATTTCGCGTCCTGGGGATTATCCATGATCGTATTCGCGATTTTGAAATATCCACCGGGGTTATAGCGAAGACAGAGCGTCTCCGGAAAGCCCCCGAGCGTCTCCCGAAGCTCTTCGATGTTTGAAAAATCATCGAGATTGATGATCGCCCCGAGCTTCTCGGCGAAGCGGTACTCGGAGAGCGGCGTATCATTGGAGGAAAACATGATCTCCTGTCCCCGGAAGCCGCAGGCCTCGGACATCTCAAGCTCCGTCAGGGAGGAGCAGTCCGTGCCGCAGCCCTCCTCTCGGAGGATGCGGAGGATCTCGGGATTCGGCGTGGCCTTCACCGCAAAATACTCCCGAAAGCCCGGGTTCCAGGAAAAGGCCCGCTTAAGCCTCCTCGCATTCTCCCGGATTCCCTCTTCGTCGTAGAGGTAGAAGGGGGTGGGATAGCTCTCTGCGATCCTCTCCGCCTCTTCCTTTGTGATATAAGTCTCTTTCATGTCCATCCTCTGTTCTATCCTAAGCCCCTTCCCTCTTCCGGCCTTTCCGCCGCTTCCTTCCCCGCGCTAAGACTCCGTCCGCCTGTACTCTCCCCTTCTGCAAGGCTCCCGCAGCGCTTAGCGGGCAGTCGGAGCGGGAGCCCCCCACGGGAGCGGCATGGGATCTGCTAGGCCTGTATGACTCTCATGATATTTGTGCTTGTGACAGGCTGCCGCCTTGTGAGGCGGGAGAGGACCCCCGCCGTGATGACGCAGAGATCCCCGGTCTCGACGAGCTGCCTGCTCCGAAGCTCCTCGAGAGAGCTGTCGAAGAGCTCATCCGTGGTATCCGCTCTCCTCGCCCAGATCGGGCTGACTCCCCAAAAGAGCATCATCTGCCTCGTGGTCTGCTGACTCGGAGAGAGCGCAACGATGGGGGTCCGCGGACGGTATTTTGCGATCATGGACGCGGTAGCGCCGGTGAGCGTCGGGACGATGATGGCCTTCGCCTGGATCTCGTGTGCCGTGGTGACGGTCGCCGCGCATACCGCGTTTCCGATGCTCTCATAGAGGCTCTTCTCGAGCACTCTGGTCTTAAATTGCTTATAGTTCAGAAACTGCTCCGTATACTCGACGATGGACGCCATCATCTGCGCGGCCTCCACCGGGTACTTTCCGTTTGCGCTCTCCCCGGAGAGCATGACCGCGTCCGTTCCGTCGTAGACCGCGGTCGCGACATCCGTGACCTCCGCCCTCGTGGGACGCGGGTTCCGGATCATGGAATCCAGCATCTGTGTTGCGGTGATGACAAGCTTCCCCTCATAATTGCATTTTTCGATGATCTCCTTCTGAAGCTGCGGAAGCCTCCGCGCCTCGATCTCGACCCCGAGATCTCCCCGCGCGACCATGATCCCGTCCGCCGCGTTGATGATCTCCTGCAGGTTGTCAAGCCCTTCCTGAGACTCGATCTTCGCGATGATCTTCATATTGGATCCGGCCTCATCGATGAGCTTTCGGATATCCTCGATCGCCTGGGCATTCCGGATAAAGGAAGCCGCGACAAAGTCGAAGCCCTCATCGAGGCCGAAGCGGATATCATCGATATCCTGCTCCGTGAGGGAGGGAAGGCGGATCGGGACATTCGGTACATTGACGCCCTTTCTCTCTCCGAGCTCCCCTCCATTTGTGATCTCACAGCGGATCTCATTTCCCGCGACCTCCAGAACCTTCAGGCCGATGAGACCGTCGTCGATCAGGATCACATTTCCTTCCTTCACATCCTCACAGAGACCGCTGTAATTGATGTAGACCCTGTCCTTGTTGCCGACGCATTCCTCTGTGCTGAGCACGATCCTATCTCCGCTTTTCAGCATGATCTTCTGATGATCCTCGAGAAGTCCCGTCCGGATCTCCGGTCCCTTCGTGTCGAGAAGCGCGGCGATCGGCCGCCCTGTCTCCTGTCGGACCTTCTTTAGGAGCTCATAGCGCTCGAGGTGCTCCGCATGATCCCCGTGGGAGAAATTAAATCTCGCCACATCCATCGTCATGCCAAGCCGCTTCATGAGCTCATAATCATTCTCATTCGGCCCCATCGTGCACACAATTTTCGTTCTTCTCATCTTTCTCTCCTCACTTTATCGCTCAGTCCCCCGGCGGGCACTGAAAACAGACTCTCACATTCGGCAGAAAACAAATATTATATAGCAAGCGCTATCACCCTATAAAAGGAAGCTCAGCGGAAATCCCGGAGATCTATGATCTTCCGCCCGGATCCTCCCTTCCTCCCCCTCTCATTGATCATGAAATAAAAGAGCAGCACATTGAGGATGGATAGGACGATCTCCACCTTCTCCCCGAAATACCGGCTCGAAACAAGGAAATAGAGATAGAGCACAAGCTCTATGAGCGCCATATATTTCGCCTTCACCGGTATGATGAAGTAGAGCAAAAAGACGCTGTCCGGAAAGCTCAGGGCGTAGGCGAGGAAGATGCTGAAGCCCATAAAAGTCGGGTAGAGCCGCAGACTGATCCCGCTTATGAAATAGCAAAGAAGAGCTGCGATAAGGAGGAGGAGCGCCCCCGTCCAGAAAAAAAGATTGTAGCGGAAGGTCCCCCATACCTGCTCCAGCGTCTGCCCGAGACTGTAATAGACAAAGATCCCGATCAGCGCCCAGATCGGGCTCCTGCTCGGATAGTAGAAAAGAAAGGTGATGAGCCTCCAAAGCTGACCCTGTACAATCGCCTTCGGATTGAGATCCAGATACTGAAAATAAAGATCCGGATTGAAAAGCTGAATCAGGAAACCCAGCGCGTAGATCGCGCAGATATAGCGCATCAGATTCGGTACCGCATATCTCCCAAGCTTCTTCTCCAGCCTCTTCTCAAAACTCATCCTGATTTCCCTCCGGGCATCCCCGCCCGCTTCCCCGGGAGCAACATTCCCGCCCGCGGACGGGTTCCGTCTCTTCGCCGCCTGAACGTAAAGAGTATACTTGTCGGGCATTGATTTTTCAAGGGATTTCCGCCTTTATGCTTTTTTTAGAAAGGGAAAGCTTGCTGGACTCCCCTTCCTATGCTAATGTAGGAGGTCCGGAGCAGCGCTCCGGGGAGGGTTTATCTATGAGGAAAAATTACAGACTGGGGATCGATATCGGCTCCACCACGGTAAAGGCCGCGGTGCTGGACCCCGCGGGGAAACTTCTCTTCTCCGACTACCGAAGACATTTCGCAAATATTCAGGAAACTCTCGCAGATCTCCTCTCGGAGGCCAGGGAGAAGCTCGGAGAGATTTCCCTCTCCGCGGTCATCACCGGCTCCGGAGGACTCACGCTTGCTAAGCATATGGACACTCCCTTCTGTCAGGAGGTCGTCGCCGTCGCGTCCGCCCTGAAAAAGGAGCGGCCGGACACCGATGTCGCCATCGAGCTCGGCGGAGAGGACGCAAAGATCATCTACTTCCGGGGCGGCATAGATCAGAGGATGAACGGGATCTGCGCGGGCGGAACCGGCTCCTTCATCGACCAGATGGCATCCCTTCTCGATACCGATGCGGCGGGTCTGAATGCGCTCGCGGGGAGCTATCGGATGATCTATCCGATCGCGGCCCGCTGCGGCGTCTTCGCAAAGACAGACATTCAGCCCCTGATCAATGAGGGAGCGGCGAGGGAGGATCTCGCCGCCTCTATCTTTCAGGCCGTGGTGAATCAGACGATCTCCGGCCTTGCGCAGGGAAAACCGATCCGGGGCCATGTCGCCTTCCTCGGCGGTCCGCTCCACTTCATGCCGGAGCTTCGAAACGCCTTCATCCGAAGCCTCAATCTCCGGGACGAGGAGATCATCGCGCCGGAAAATTCCCACCTTTTTGCCGCGATCGGCTCCGCCCTGAACTGTGCGGAGGATGCAAAGGAGATCCCGATCTCCGAGCTCATCTCCCGCCTCCGCGCCGGTATCCGGATGGACTCCGAGATCAAGAGGATGCCCTCTCTCTTCCGAAGTGAAGAGGAATACCGCCTCTTCCGGGAGCGGCACGAAAAGGCGAAGGTAAAAACCGCGGAGCTCTCCCAAGCAAGGGGCAATGTCTTCCTGGGCATCGACGCGGGCTCCACGACGACAAAGCTCGCGCTCATCTCCGAAAGGGGAGAGCTCCTCTATAAATTTTATTCCAACAACGACGGCTCCCCCATCGCGACCGCAATACGGGCTGTGAACGAGATCCGGGAAAGGCTCCCGAAGGGCGCGCGGATCGCCTGGTCCTGCTCTACGGGCTACGGAGAGGCTCTGCTGCAGTCCGCCTTCCAGCTCGACGAGGGGGAGGTCGAGACCATCGCGCACTACTACGCGGCTTCCTTCTTCGAACCGGATGTGGACTGCATCCTGGACATCGGCGGACAGGACATGAAATGCATTCAGATCAAGGACGGGACCGTCGACTCCGTCCAGCTGAACGAAGCCTGCTCCTCCGGCTGCGGCTCCTTTTTGGAGACCTTCGCGAAATCGCTGAGCTTCTCCGTCATCGACTTCGCAAAGGAGGCGCTCTACGCCGAAAATCCCACGGACCTCGGCTCCCGCTGCACGGTCTTCATGAACTCCAATGTGAAGCAGGCCCAGAAGGAGGGGGCAAGCGTCGCGGACATCTCCGCGGGTCTCGCCTACTCCGTCATTAAAAATGCCCTCTTTAAGGTAATCAAGGTCACGGACGCAAAAGATCTGGGCGAGCATATCGTGGTGCAGGGCGGCACCTTCTACAATGACGCCGTCCTCCGCGCTTTAGAGAGCATACTGGGGAGAAATGTCGTCCGCCCCGATATCGCCGGTATCATGGGGGCCTTCGGCGCTGCCCTGATCGCCAGGGAGCGCTATCTGATCGCGGGGGAGAAGCTCCGGGATCAGCTCATCGCAGGGGAGATCTCCCCGGAGGATACAGACGAGGGCCTGCCGAAGAGCCGCATGCTCTCTCTGGACAGGATCGCCTCTTTGAAATATTCCACCAGCATGACCCGCTGCCAGATCTGCAACAATCACTGTGTCCTGACCGTAAACCAGTTCGGCGCGGGGAGGAGCTTTATCTCCGGAAACCGCTGCGAGCGGGGACTCGGAAAGGCGAGGGTAAAGAGCGATGTCCCGAACCTCTACGCCTGGAAGATGAAGCGGATCTTCGGCTACGAGCCGCTCTCTCCGGAGAAAGCAGACCGGGGGGAGGTCGGAATCCCGCGGGTGCTCGGCATGTACGAGGACTACCCCTTCTGGGCGGTCTTTTTCCGCGCGCTCCGCTTCCGGACTGTCCTCTCCCCCGCCTCTACGAGAAAGATCTACGAGCTCGGCATCGAGTCGATCCCCTCCGAATCCGAATGCTACCCGGCAAAGATCGTCCACGGCCACATCGAATGGCTGATCCGGAAGGGCCAGAAGTTTATCTTCTACCCCTGTGTCCCCTATGAGAGAAATGAGACACCGGAGGCGGGCAATCACTACAACTGCCCCATGGTCACATCCTATGCGGAAAATATCAAGAACAATGTAGAATCCCTCGAGGAGAATTCCATCCTCTTCATGAAGCCCTTCGTCGCCTTCACAAACGAAAAGATCCTGACGGAGCAGCTCGTGAAGGTCTTCGTCCATCCGAAGCGGATCGAGGACAGCATCAAGCCGGTGGGCTCCCTCACACTCGAAAAAATCAAAGAGCAGTTCCGGAAGTGGAGCTTTACGGAGGAGGAGATCCGGCATGCCGCACACGAGGCCTGGGAAGAGCTCCTGAAATCACGCGAGGACACGGAGAGAAAGGGAGAGGAGACTCTTCTTTGGATGGAGAAGAGCGGGCACCGCGGCATCGTGCTCGCAGGCCGTCCCTACCATGTCGACCCGGAGATCCACCACGGTATCCCGGAGCTCATCGCCTCCTACGGCTTCGCCGTCCTCACAGAGGACTCCGTCTCTCACCTTGCAAAGGCCGAGCGGCCCCTGATCGTCACGGACCAATGGATGTACCACTCCCGGCTCTACCGCGCCGCGTCCTTCGTAAAGACCCAGGAGAATCTGGATTTCATTCAGCTGAATTCCTTCGGCTGCGGACTGGATGCCGTCACGGTGGATCAGGCGAGGGATATCCTGACCGGCTCCGACAAGATCTATACCGTATTGAAGATCGACGAGGTGAACAACCTGGGCGCCGCGAGGATCCGGATCCGCTCGCTCCTCGCCGCGATCCGCGTTCGCTCGGAGAAAAACTACCGGAGGACACTGCGCCCCGCCTCCTACAGGCGAAAGCTTTTCACAAAGGACATGAAAAGGGAGGGCTATACCATCCTCTGCCCGCAGATGTCCCCGATTCACTTCGAGCTCATCGAACCGGCGATCCGCTCCGCGGGCTACCATCTCGTGGTTCTCGATAATGACAACCGAAGCGCCATCGACGAGGGCCTGAAATACGTCAATAACGACGCCTGCTACCCCTCCATCATCGTCGTCGGGCAGGTGATGGAAGCATTGAATTCCGGAAAATACGACTTAAACCGCACGGCGGTCATCATGTCCCAGACCGGCGGAGGCTGCCGCGCCTCAAACTACATCGGCTTCATCCGGAGAGCTCTCGCAAAGGCCGGCATGGAACAGATCCCCGTCATCTCCCTGAACGCAAACGGCATGGAGTCCACGCCGGGCTTCCGGCTCACGATCCCGCTCCTCACAAAGGCCATGCAGGGAGTCGTCTACGGGGATATCTTCATGCGGGTGCTCTACCGCTGCAGACCCTATGAATTAAAGCCGGGCTCGGCGGAGGCTCTCCACCAAAAATGGAAGGAGATCTGTATCCGCTCCGTCTCGAAGAAAAGACCCGATATGCGGGAATTTTCCCGAAATGTGAGAGGCATCATCCGGGACTTCGACGCTCTCCCGCTCCGGGAGGAGCTCAGAAAGCCGAGAGTTGGTATCGTCGGCGAAATCCTTGTGAAGTTCTCCCCTCTTGCGAACAACCATATCGTAGAACTCCTGGAGAGGGAAGGCGCGGAGGCTGTCATGCCGGATCTTCTGGACTTCCTGCTCTACTGCTTCTATAACCAGAACTTCAAATACGAAAACCTCGGCGCCGGCTGGAAGGGAAGGGCGCTTTGCAATGCCGCGATCGCGCTCCTAGAATTCTTCCGAAAGACCGCGAGAAAGGAATTCCGGGCTTCCCGCCGCTTCACCCCTCCCGGTGAGATCCGGGAGCTCGCAGATAAGGCGAGGGAATACGTCTCCCTCGGAAATCAGACCGGAGAGGGCTGGTTCCTGACCGGAGAAATGCTGGAGCTCCTCGCGGAGGGAGTCGACAATATCGTCTGCACTCAGCCCTTCGGCTGCCTCCCGAATCACATCGTCGGAAAGGGCGTCATCAAAGAATTAAAGCGCCATAATCCCGGCGCGAACATCATCGCCGTGGACTACGACGCCGGTGCCTCCGAGGTCAACCAGTTAAACCGCATCAAGCTCATGCTCACCGTCGCCCAGAACAAGATCCGCGAGGGCGCTTAGTCCCGTAATTTCCCATCAGGGAAATTCGGGACGTACTTGGCGAGGCAAAGCCTCGTCCTGCGAAGCAGGACTGCTCGACGGCTCCCGGCCGAGAGCAGCCCCCCGCCCGGGAACCTTTCGCTCCTCCCACACGCCAGGGCCTTTTCTCCGTCTGAAGGGACAAAAGGTCCCGTAATTTCCCATCAGGGAAATTCGGGACGTACTTGGCGGGGCGAAGCCTCGTCCTGCGGAGCAGGACTGCTCGACGGCTCCCGGCCGAGAGCAGCCCTGCTCCGCCCGGGAATCTAGCGCTCCTCCCACACGCCAGGGCCTTTTCTCCGTC
>NZ_KI273094.1:17565-20917 GCF_000469565.1 Oribacterium sp. oral taxon 078 str. F0263
ACAAAAGGTCCCGTAATTTCCCATCAGGGAAATTAAGCCGCGGAAAATGCAGACCCGGAAAAGCGCTGAAAAAGGGAACGGCGGTTCCGATTTGAGCCGCCGTTCCTTGATTTATCAGCTATTTCATTTTTCCGATCGTTGCGAAATATCTCTGTATCCCCAACAATACGACAATCCCATCGACTATCGGCAAAACATACCAAAGGCTCTGTGTTCCAACTATAAGCGGTAATAAAATGACAGAGGGGATAAATAGGATTATCTGTCTTAGCATTACCAAAATGCCAGCCGTTTTGCCATCTCCGATTGCCTGAAAGAAGGTCATAGTCATAATCATTACACCATAGACAATGAAAATACTGTACATTGTCCGAAAGCTTGGAACCGCCAGAAGGAGTGTTTCATCGGACAATCCGAATAATTTGAGAACCGGCTTGGCAAAAGCTTCTGCCGGCAGCCAAAAACAAGCTGCCAATACGATGGAACTAATGGTGAATACATTAAATATTTTTTTCACCCTATCGTACTGCTTCGCTCCGAAATTGGCACCAATAGCAGGCTGCAGCCCCTGACTCATTCCCCATAGCGGGATGAAGGAAAAAGCTTGTATTCTTAAGGTTGCAGCCATAATGGTCGCTGAGGTTTCACCCCCATATCGAAACGCCTGACCATAGAGAAAGCTCTGTTGAATAATAGTAAGCACCTGCATAAGCATGGCAGACACCCCTACAGAAAACATCTCCCCCGTTATTTCATTTTCTCTCCTGATTAAGCCGATTTTTACAACTTCACTTTTTTTCTTAAAATACCAGAGTGTAACTATTGCTTGAACAAATTGTGCTGTTACGGTAGCAATGGCAGCCCCTTCAACACCATGTTCTTTCAACAGTATCATAAGGATCGGATCCAATGATATATTGATACCTGCTCCCATCGCCATAATCAGCATAGCACGTTTCATCAAACCTTCGCCGCGCATGACCATATTGGCCGCCTGCGCAAAATTTACAAATACAGATCCCAAAAAAATGATTCGTAAATAACGAGCGGAAAGATTTAAAAGTTCTCCCTTTGCGCCAAAGACAGCAAGCAGTTGTTGACAAAATAAAATCCCCAATACGGTAACGATCGCTGATAACAATAAAATCCAAAAGCAAAGATTCCCCATGACTTTGTCAATGGTTCTTTGATTTCCTTCTCCAATTGCTCTTGACAGCAGAGATGCTGATCCTACACCAATCAAAGTAGCGATCCCCGTATTGATGTATGTAAAGGGGGTAGCAATTCCCACCGCGGTCATGGCTCTTTCACTAAGTATTTGACCCGCAAAAATCCCATCCATCAGCGGATATAATCCAATGACAATCATCCCTAATATTGCAGGCAATGAAAGCTTAATTAATATCTGTAATGGCTGAGCCGTTAACAGCTCTTTACTGTTTTTATTCATACGATTACACCTCTTTTCCGTTTTCCATCAGAACGTCAATTATCATTTTTTCGATAATGTGGCGCTGTGAAATTAAGAGCGCTCTGATTCCCAATGTCTCACAGCCTAATATGAAAGTATTAATTAAATCATTGAGCAGACCCCAGGATTCTTTGGAAATTTTCGCATAGCCATGTTCCTCTAACATTTGCTCGAAGTTCCTGATACTACTATCCTGTATCTCTTTATAAAGTTGCTGTAAAGTCTCATCCCCCTGCATTGATTGCAAGAACATAACATATATCGGAATGAATTCATTGTCGGAAAGCGCCTTATCAACAATCAGTTCGGCTAATACCTTTATCCCTAAAGGTTTAGGAATCTCGGATATCTTTTTCTTAATAATGTCTTCTCTGTATTTGCAGCCTCGTATCATCAGGTCGCAGAGGATTTCAGATGTACTTTTATAATGATGATACAATCCCCCCGCGGATAGTCCGGTAGCTTGCACTAAATCATGCATATTTGTGTTTTTGTATCCCTTGATCGCAAAGACTTCCATTGCAATATTCTGTATTTCTAATTTTCTTTCTCTTGGTGTCAGCCTTTCTCTATTCATTTCCCTCCTTTCACTACCGACACATATGTCGGTAGTGAAATATTAGCATAAGCTAACCCGACTTGTCAATATCTCGAATGAGCAAACTAAGCTATAATATTTTCAGGTGCGGATTCCGTCTTACCGTTCCTGCAGCTGACAGCAGCCGGTCAGCTGGGTCAGCTTCTTTTAATAGTTTTGCGAAAGAGGATGAAACGGAGTAAATCCCATTGTCGGAAATCAATGCCTTGGAATTCCGGAAGCCGTGGGCGAAGTGTTTCCTGACGCTGGGAATCAGCGTTGTACCAATTATTTTTATCAAAACATTTTCTCAGTCGTTCCAAAATCCAAAGGAAAGCACGCGGCAAAGATGTTGGAAGCAATTCACGCGCAGGAAAGTAAAAAGGCGGCACGGGAAAAAGCAATAAAAAGGTCCCGTAATTTCCCATCGGGGAAATTCGGGACGTACCTGACGAAGCGAAGCTATCAGTCTTCGCTTTCCGTTTACTTTTTAGCCTGTGGGAAATACAGTCCTTCCGGGAAGGGCTGAAGGCGGAAATGCTGGTTCGAATCCGAACCAGCGATAAAAGACAGGAGCTTCTAATCCTTGGAACCGCACAGCCAAAAGATCAAGAATACGCCTGCGATACACGGCAGAAATATTATTACGGGAAGAATTTTCAAAAAGTACAACCCTAACAGCAGGACAACTGCTGCACTGGCAATGAGCCTTGCTAGTGTGCTTCTTTTCATCCTTATTGTCACCTAATATTTCTAACCGCCAGAAAAAAAATACTCATTCCAGGTGCCAATGTTCCAATCCCTGCTGCCACATAGTTATAATCAAAGGCAATTCCGCCAGGACAAAGAGTCACAACGACACCTAATGTGGACAGAATCTTTGAAACTACAGGCTCCGGGATCCAGATTCCTCCTATGACAAGAGAGAAATTTTATTTTGGTAAATCCAAGGCAAATAGCACCTATCAGGTTCTATTCATTGACTTTTTGCACCTTTTATCCTATACTATAGAAAAATGCAAAGGAGATATGATTATGGCGCAAGCAACCTTTAGCGTCCGCATGGACGAAACATTAAAAAAACAATTTGACGGCTTATGTCAGGACTTTGGCATGAATGCCAGCACAGCAATTAATGTATTCGCCAGAGCTGTTGTCAGACAGCGCAGAATACCTTTTGAAATATCATCTCCTGAAACTGATATCACCAGAGAAGGCGCAATGCAAGCATTCAATACCCTGCGGGCACAGGCTAAAGAAAACGGCGTTTCTGATATGAGTCTTGATGATATCAACAAGGAAAT
>NZ_KI273094.1:21017-24753 GCF_000469565.1 Oribacterium sp. oral taxon 078 str. F0263
TATGAGTCTTGATGATATCAACAAGGAAATTGATCGTGCGCGTGCCGAGGTATAAGGGATGATCTGCTGCGCAGTCATTGATACAAATGTACTCGTTTCTGCATTGCTCTCAAGCAAGGATAATACAGCCACCGTTCAGCTTGTACGTAAAGTAATCGGCGGTGAAATTATTCCTGTTTACAGCAATGTAATCACAAAAGAATACAGGGAAGTCCTATCCCGTAAGAAATCAAAATATCTTTACCCTTTTCGGTATTCTTTTTTGTTCCGATTCCCATACATAATATAAGTCCACAACAAAAACTCGCCCATACAAATCCCTCGTCAGTAAGTTCTTCCGCTTCTTAAACCATCGAGAGGATGCTTGGGAAGGCTTCAGACCCCTTTCGCTTTGGGAAGCTCAGGCAGATAATATCTTGATAATTCGTTTAATCTCTTTGAAATATTTTCCCGCAAAGCTTCCGGCCTCACTGACAGAACCGAGAAAGAAAAGTGAATAAAATAGTCCGCAATGAATTTTTCCTCTCCGTGATTGTAAAATCCGCGAATGAAATATTGATTTTCCTCTGTGCAAAGCCGCATGGATGGATAGTGCTCTTTATAAAACAGATCAAGCCCTTTTTCCGATATACGTACTTCAAGCTCGACAGCATCTTTTCCCTTGTACAATTCATCCGCTGGCTTCTGAAATTCTGATAATTTCTTTCCCCTGAACTGTGTGGAAGGCCCGACAGCTTGTATTTTATCACAGCGTAACACTTGAATTTTTTGTGTTTCAAAGTTATATGCTGTTCCATACCATTGCCCATAAGCGGAGGAAATATCAAAGAATTGAACAATATATTTTTTCAAAACCTGCTTCCCATATTCGATCCGGCAGGGACGTTCTTCAATGGCATATTGCAGAATTTCTTTGAGATAGCGGCTTTCGTTTGAATGATAAACCGCGCCTAAGCGAAAAATCTGCTCCATTCTTTGCAAGGCCGTTATCTGTGTTTGAGACAGGCAGCCTTCAAATTTTGATTTCAATCTTTCCAGGCTCAAATGGAAAGGGGTCGACTGGTATGCCTTTAATGTCAGCATGGAGAAATAGAGCGAATACACTTCGTCAACAGTGAAAATGATAGGGGAAAGCAAGCGATTCGGCAGTATTTTATACGCACCGTTTCTTCCCGCCTGCGAATAGATCGGCATACCGATCTGCTCCAAAGATCGTATATCGCGAATTGCCGAACTTCTGGAAACCCCATATCGTTCCATAATGTCTTTCAAATGGAATGTATTTTTTCCACTGAAGTAGAGCAGCAGATCATTCAAGCGTTCTGACTTTCTCACAAAATCGCCTCCTTGCATAAAAGGTATCACAAATTGACACCTTTATCCATTATAATGCAGATAATCCAAAAAAGGAAAGGAGATCCGTATATGAAAACAAAGGCGGAGTTTTTAAGGATTATGGCGGTACAAGCAGAGATGGCATTGGCCACTTCTGTTGACAATATCCCAAACGTGAGAATTGTCAATTTCTATTTCTCCCCGGACAGCAATATCCTCTATTTCGCGACTTTCAGGGGGAATGACAAGGTGAAAGAGATCGCCGCGAACGAGAAAATCGCATTTTCCACGATCCCGCATGGCGGGAATGAACATGTTAAGGCAAAGGGCATTGCGGTGAAAAGCAGGAGGACGATTTTCGACCTTGCGGAAAAATTCGTCGAAAAGATCCCGGACTATCAGGACACGATAGATGCCGCGGGAAAATCTCTTGTTCTGTATGAAATCAAATTTGACACAGCCGTTGTCACACTGGATTTAGAGCATATCAGAACAATAAAGCTGTGAGGAAGTCAGATATTAAAGCAATTAGGGGCTGCCGCATCTTCTACTGCGCGGCCCCTTCATAACTTTTTCTATACTGCCTTTAAACAGCTATTTCATATTTCTCTTTCAAATTATTCAGCATGCTGTACTTGATCATTCCTTCCAGCTGCATTCTGCCGACAACTATCCCGGGGGCAACTCCCTGAGATTTTGCAAATTGGAGCACGCTTCTTTCTGAATAATCTCTATCTCTTCTGAAAGCCTCAAAGTCTTCCGCTGCAATCAGTATATCCCCGGACCATTTGTCAGCCGCCTTCTCATCATCTTCCGATGCAGCATTAGGATCTCCCACATGGCCGAGAGCAATGTGGGCAATTTCGTGGAACAAACTGAACCAAAACTTATCTGCATCCTTTCCTCTTGCCGTAAGTCCAACGACGATCTTACTTCCATCCATAAAGGAAGCTCCTTGGAGGAAAGAGCCCTTAAGATGTGGCAGAAATACTAAAGCTATTCCACAATCCGCAAGGCATTTCTTTATCTGAGGACAGAATTCTTCGGGTTTAAGCACAGTCATTTTTCGAAACTCCGGCGCAGTAGAGATCAAAGCTTTGATATTGATCGGAGCGGTTTTGATATCACGCGCCTTAAGCTTTGCTTCCTGAGACCAGGCCATTAAAGCCAAGTCGCTTTTTGCTGTAATTGCCAGACGCCTGCAGGCAATTCTCGTAATTTGCTCACTTCCAAGAAGCGAAAGCTCAACAATCTCAAAATATTTCCTGAGATTGACAACCTTCTCCCTGGCTTCTCTGGCCTCCGGGACCCAGCCCAATTTTGCCATCTCGCGATAAGGAAATTGCTTTGCTATTTCAGCATCGGCATCCATTGCATTTTCCGCTTCTGCCTTAATAAGCTTCTCTCTATAGATTGCCTCAAGATTGTTCCAGAACCTAGCTGGTATACCTAAAACCATCTCTAATCTAACTGCGGTTTCCGGAGTAAGCTGTACGTCACCATGAATGAGCTTGCTGATATGCTTTTCAGACATATCCATCCTGGCTGCAAACTCCTTCTGACTCATACCTCTGTCGTTTAGCTGCTCTTTTATTGTCGCCCCAGGTGGCGTTGCAATGTAACTGCGACTTCTCACCATAGTGCTGCCTCCCTGACTTGTCATCTTCACCGTTAATGATAATCAACTATTTCCAAAATCTTTGCTATTTGGATTTCGCCACCATTCTTCTCGAATACCAATCGGTACGGGTGAATCAAATCCACCGCGTATTGTCCTTTCCGATTCTGTGTAAGAGGATGACATCGTCCGATATGAAACTGAATCATCATTTCAACAGTGTCTGCCGCAACAATTTCATCGATACGATGATGTATTTTATCGGCCATTTCTCGGCCGAAGGTTCTCTCTGCCGCTTTGACATCCGTACAAACTTTTTCGATTTTCTTATTCTTGTACGTGATATCCAAAGCATCACCTCTTTTTCAGATTTGCCATCTAGGTAAATTCATTATAGTATAGATCTTCGTTTTTATCAAGATTCAAATTTACCTCATAGGTAAATTATATGTATTATTTTTCACTCGACATCAATAGCGAAAAAATCGTGTTTATGATAGGGATTTGAACTGATTCGCAGCTATTAGGTTCTATTCTTTGACTTTTTGCGCCTTTTCTCCTATATATAGAAAAGCTGTAAAGGAGGCATGATCATGGCACAGGCAACCTTCAGCGTCCGCATAGACGAAACATTAAAAAAACAATTTAACAGCTTATGTCAGGACTTTGGCATGAATGCTACCACAGCAATTAATGTATTCGCCAGAGCTGTTGTCAGACAGCGCAGAATACCCTTTGAAATATCATCTTGATATTGTCAATAATGGTTGACAGATTTTCCTC
>NZ_KI273095.1:0-14752 GCF_000469565.1 Oribacterium sp. oral taxon 078 str. F0263
AAATGCCGGAACAGCCGCCCGTGTATACACGGCGTCTGTTCCGGCGCTTGACGGGGACTTATACAGTAAGGTACCATGAGTCTTACGATAAGTCAAACGCTCCAGGCTTCCCTTTCGGGCAGCGGAGTCATTCTATTTTTTCAGAAAGGGGCAAGTCTTCATGAACTGCTTCGGATTGGCCATAGGCCTCGGATCCTTCCTTATGATCGGTTTTTTCCACCCCATCGTCGTAAAGAGTGAATACTACTTCGGAAAGGGAATATGGCCCCTTTTTGCCATAGTCGGCATCTTCTCGCTCACCGCGTCCCTTCTCTGGAAGGATCCCCTCCTGAGCTCTCTCCTGGGCATTTTCGGAAGCAGCTGCCTTTGGAGTATCCGAGAGCTCCACGAGCAGGCGCATAGAGTGAAAAAGGGATGGTTCCCCAAAAATCCGAGGCGGAAGCGCTGATCCTCCTCCCCTTCTCCCTTCCGTCTTTGCTCTCAATCCTGTTTCTTCAGAAAATGCTCCTTCGCAAACTCCATATCCTGCACAAACTCCGCGGTCCCAAGATAATTTCCGTCCCTGTCCCGGACCGCCGTATAATTTACAAGCATCGTCCTTCCGGCCTTTTCCATCCAGATCTGCACACTGCTCTCCCTTCCCTCCCGGAAGCTTTCGATGATGCTTCGGACCATCGGCTCCACCTTCGGGGGATGGCAGCTGAAGACCTCCCGGTCGATGGCCATGCCGGGCCTCTTAAAGACCTTCGGCCCCTCGTTGAAGAAGCGGTTTATATTCTCCGCATCCACAAAGCTGATCTCCATCGGGATCGTGTTGAGAAGTGCCGTGAGTTCAGAGAGCTTCAGATGTCCTCCCGGGAGGAAGACCTCCGCTTCCTTCAAGAAGGCCCCTCCTGTACTGCGCGAAAGAGAGGAAACACCGCTCTGTACGCTGCCCTGTCCCGCGCTCCCAGAAAGCGCCTCTCCCCTCTCCCAAAGTACAGGTTCTATAGAGAAGCAGGCGGCATAATCCTTTCCGTCCCGGTAGATCCCGGCCCACTCCTCCTCGGAGAACTTTTCCCGGCAGAGCGGAAAAAGGATATTCGTCTCCTTATAGATCATCTCCTCCATCCGGGAAAGGACCGAGGAGAGCCTCTCCCGCCACGAATCGTCTCTCTCCTTCTCCCCATCGAGCTCGGAAAGATTGTCTCGAATCTCATCATCCACGCTCCACATCACATCGGACGGACCTGAGATCCCATAGCGGACCTTCAGGAGCGGATAGAGGAGGTCTCCTTTTTTGGCATAATGGATCGATACCTCCCTCAGACCGGGAAGACTCTCCCCGCAGTCCCCTCCATCCGAGAGCTCCTTCCGCAGCTTCTTGATCCGCTCCGCGAGAGCCTCGTTCTCCCTCGCAAACCGGCGAAGAGGATGTCCCGCAGGAAGCGCCTCTCCATCCTGCTTCTCCTCCGGAAGCTTCTCCTCCTCCGTCGCTCCGTGAAAGAGCGCCGAATGGAGGTCGCAGAGCTTCTGAAGCTCCGTGATCTTCGTCCCCTCCTTCATGAGCTTCTGCTCCGCATCCATGATCTCGGAGGCATCTACCGTCCTAAACCTTTTCGCAAAATCCGCCCGGACCGTCTCCAGAGACTCCCCATCGGAAAGCCGTTTCAGATAGCTCTTCAAAAGCTCCTCGGACTTCTCCTCCCTCTCTTCCTCCTCCGGCTCCCCGGCGGCATCCCCTTCGGATGGCGGCTCCGCCTCCCCGTCTCCGAAATCCAGAATCAGACCGTGGGCGCGAAAGCTCTCCTTGATCTTCTCCATGGGAATCCCCTTCATCCGGGATCCCTTCTCCAGATTCATAACTCTCCCCACGCTCTTTAAGACGGCATCCTTTTTGATCTCGGAAAATCCCAGAGAAAGCATAATATCCCGAATCTCCGGATACTCCTCCACCAGCTCAAAGATCGAGGCTCTGCCATTGATTCTCTTTTCCATATCGCGGTACTCCTTTTTCCAATGCCTGCCGTTTCGGCAAATCTGCGGAATCACATTTCGACGCCATCATTCTATAACAAAATGCGGCATTGGCAATGTTGCACCCGCAACACGAATTAGCTCCTTCTAACTTCCCTCCGACAGAAACTTCATATTGGGCCAAAGCCTCTCTATCCTGCTCTCCGGATAGAACTCGTCGATAAATTCCTCTGCGACATTCCTCGCCTTCGGCTCCCGTTTCCTGTCCACGGCCCGGAGCATGACCGCCGCTGTGACCAGCATATCGCAGGACAGGAAGAGCACGATGCACCAGCTCAAAATCAATCCGATCAGAGGCGGAATTCTCTCGATCCCGGAGGAAAGCGGAGGGTAGGCAAAGCGCAGCCAGAAAAGGGAGAGAAGGCCCCAGAAAAGCATGAAAAGCAGATTCGTGCGCCCGTCGATATTGAAGGGCATCCCGCTGTAGTCCCAGAATTTCATGCCGAATACCACCTCGGTGAAGACGGAGCAGAGGTACTCGAACGCGCCGCCAAAGAAAAAGCCCAGGAGAAAGATCGGAAAAGCGCCCCGCTTCTCCATCCTGGATAAAAGCACCGTGAGAACTACCGCGCCGAGCCCCCACACGATGCTGAACGGCCCGAGGACCAGACTGGAGCGGCGCATCAGAATCCCCGCTGTGAGAAAGACATAGCCGGTCTCGATGAGATCCCCGATAAATGCGCAGAGAAAGAGCACCCATATGAGCTTCTCCAGGCTGAGTCCTCTCGCAAATACCGTCCCCTCGCCCAAAAGCATCCGATCCGATCCGTAAATCCCCGCCTCTGAGCTTCCCTTCAGGGAGGGATAAGCCCGGTAAAGCCGCTCCCAGAGCCTGCGCGAAATCCTTCTCCCGAGTCCGAGCTTATTTCTCTCCAGAAAATTCGTTTCCGGACTCCCCCAGCGCGCCACGACATAGATCAGCAAAAAATCCAAAAGAAGGAGCAAAAGGAGGAGGAGCGCTGCCGTCCTTAGCAGGATGCGCGGAAGGAGAGAGAAAAGAAAAAAGAGAAGCGGCTGCAGGACCACGAGAGCCGAAAGATAGAGAAGCGTCAGAAAAAAAGAGAAGAGAAGCCTGCCCCGGAACTCTCTCAGAAGGGAAAAACGAAGCTCTCTCCGGACCTTCCTCTTCCAGAGGCGCTCCGATAAAAAGTCCGATATCCCTCCGACTGCCAGAGTCAGAATCCAGGAAAAGAAAATTTCCTGAAAAATGCCGCCCTCCCCGGCGTAGCTTTGCAGGATCAAAAGCCCCATCATGATTCCGTGGGGCAGAAGGAGAGGGAGGTCCAGGGCACCGCAGTTCACAAAGCGGTGCTCCCTTAAGCTGTAGTAAAGCGTCGCGATCAGCCAGGCCAAAAAAGCATAGAAAAAAAGGTACAGGATCCAGTCCGCTCTATGAAAAAGCCGCATGCCCACTCCCTCCGAAAAGAAGCCATGATCTGGAATCTTAGCCTAATTTCCTCGCTCTGTCAAAGGGAAGGCGGAAAAGCGGCTATCCTTTGCCTCCCTCCAGCATGGCCCTTCCGATCGCCTCATACACGCGCTCTCCCTCCTTCGGAACGCAGTCCTCCACCCAGTTCCACCAAAAATAGCCTCCGACATAATTTTCTGACTGCTTCTTCATGGAATAATAGGACTTCGCCATACGAATCCTGCTGGACTCCGTCGCATCCTCCGCGGTATTCCCGCACTCCCCGAACCCGACCTTCGCCCCCGGAAAGACCTTTTCAAATTCCGGGAAGACAGCCTCCCAGTTTGGAAGATAGCCCTCATTATCGTCCTCATAATAGCTGATCAAGGCAAAATCCACCTGCTTTTTCAGCTTATCCGGCAGATGTTCCGACATCCAGCGGAAAAGATCCTGATCCTCCGGCCTGGCGTAGTACATGGTCAATGCCGTCTTCCCGCCCATAGAGCGGATATATTCATTCGCGCTCTCCACCTTTTTCACGATCAGCTCCGGATCCTGTCCGATCCACTCCACCCCATTGATCTCATTTCCGATCTCCCAAAGGTCCGTATAGGGAGCCAGAACATTCCAGCAGTCCTGAAAGCGCCTCCTGTAGGAGTCCTCGTCCTCATAATACTTCATGTAATAGGAATCCACCGGACAGGCCATGACGAAAGCGACGCTGTGGATCGCGGAAAAAAGCTCCTTATAATCCTCCGCGCTGCTCTCCTGTGACATGACGATCCGAACGGTCGGCTTCACCGGCATCCTCCTGATGGCAGCGACCACATCCTCTGTTTTGATATCGTCATCCCAGGCATCGTCCACGGTGATCCCGTAGATCCAGTGATGGATATCCTCCGTGCGCTGCGCAGGAGCATCCTTCCCCCTGCCGCCCGCAAGGAAAACGCCGGCGACTACAATTCCTGCAAAGAACAAGACTGCAGAAAGCATTCCCAAAAGCCTTCTTCCTCCGCGCTTCCCCCCGGTCTTTTCCAGATTCGCCATCTTCTCCTCCTCTCCCGCTCGCACTCCTGAAAAGCATCCTTCCTGTCCTGAAGCTGATGCTCCCTTTTTCGCTCCTTCGATGAGCCAAAGCACAGATCTTTATGAAGCGTCCCTTTCATGGTGAAATATTCCGTAAAGCAAGATCCATGGCCTTCGCCGCTCTGCAGGGCGATGCAAAGCATTTCTCAAAGTATCTCTTTTAGATCTCCTTTCCCGCTGGTCCCTTCACGATACTACGTTAATGGGCTTTCCCTTCAGAAAGCCGTTCACATTGTCTGCCAGAATGGAAAGCAACCGCTGCCTGGTCTCCAGTCCCTTCCAGCCCATATGCGGTGTCAGAATCACATTATCCAGCGTGTAGAGCGGGCTGTCGGCTTTCGGAGGCTCCATTTCCTGGACATCCAGTCCCGCTCCGGCTATGCTGCGCTTCTCGAGTGCTTCGATCAGCGCCGCTTCCTCGATCAGGGCGCCCCGTGAAGTATTGATGAGGAACGCGCTCGGCTTCATAAGGGATAGGGCTTCCCTGTCGATCATATGCCTTGTTTCCGCTGTCAGCGGGCAGTGCAGAGAAATATAATCGCTCTTCTTCAGCAAGCTTTCGAGGGAAACATAGCGAAGCCCCTCCTCATCCTCCCCCGGTGTTCTGGTATATACTAAAAGCTCCATATCCATAGCCCGCGCAATCCTCATGACGGTTCTTCCGATATGCCCTGCTCCGATAATCCCAAGTATTTTTCCGTTCACCTCGACATGAGGGAGCTGAAGATTTTTCGTGAAATTCTCATGATTTCCCTGTGCCAGCATCTTCATCTGGAGCTGCATGCTGGAGCTTAAATTCAATATCATCATAATTGCAGTATGGGCTACCCGCTCCGTGCTGTATGCCGGAACATTGCAGACCGTAATCCCCATCTCCCGGGCCGCGGCAAGATCCAGATTATTGTATCCTGTCCCTGCCTCGCAGATCAATTTCACAGACTCCGGGAACCGATGGATTAGATCGGCACTCAGCGGCAGTTCCTTCGTCACAATGATGTCCGCCCCCTGAATCCGTTCCAAAAGCTGTTCCGGAGCGCTGTCCTCGTATACCTTTACCTCAGAAGACAAGATAGAGAAATCCAGTTTCCCATCAAAATTCATTTTCTGCGAATTCAAAACGACACATCTGTCCTTCATATATCCATCCTCCTTACTCTGCGTATTGGTCCAAAGAAAAGCAGCTTCGTTTACAGCATCCCTTTCCGCTGCCGTTAAGATGTTTTTGATCACTAAAAATATTTACTCATCATTTATTCACAGTTCCATCCTCATATAAATGACTTCCTGATAGCCTGTAAGTCTGGACTTAAACCCTCTCGGATTCCTGCCGTATTCCACGAATCCGGCCTTCTTGTATATTGAGACGGCGCTTTCATTTTCGGCGACAACATTCAGCTCGATCTGTTCATATCCTGCTTTCCCGGCGCAGTCCACACAAGCATGAAGCAGGGCCGTACCGATCCCAAGATTCCAGTATGCCTTATCGATGCTGATGCCAAAATCGGCACGATGCCGAATTTTATCCCTCTCCCCTATTGCCCCGATTCCGGCAAGGCCGACCAGAGCCCCCTCGACCTCGGCAAGTATCTCAATCTCCTTTTCGCTTTCCCTCTTTTCCTTAAGATACTTTGCTTCCTCTTCCACTGTCATTGTATTTTCATCCGGATAGGTGAGCAGATAGTCCGTCTGCCCGTGCGTCAGAATGAAGTTTTCCAAAGCGGCCTGCCCATCCCGTTCATTCCCATTTCGCAGGATACACTCCCTGCCATCCTTCAATTTTATTTTTTTCAGATACTCCATTGTTCTCCTCTGCAGGCCGGAATTAGTCTGTCGTTATATGTCTCATCCATCGGCTTCCCGACCAGGGCTGATTGTAAATGGATAATTTTTATTCTAGCACAAAGAAACAGTGAACGGGATAAGATCTTCCTTACGAAAATCGTATGCTGATTCAGAACCGACAGAAGGACAGAAACCGCGTCCGAGCAATCGCAATGGATGCAAGAGTTGTCTCTGCCAGTTTTTCATGATAAGCCCCGCACCGCTATAGCGTTTGTCTGTGCTGAGGAATCGCTCATTTACAAATATTTTTATATGTGCTATTTTGGAATATCTATAAAAAAAGCAGAAAGATATTTTTACCCCGCAGTATTTGGGTATGAAGACGGCAAAGAAATCTCCGTTTTCTTTCCCGATCTTGATGTGGCAACCAGCGGAGAAAATGAGCAGGACGCTCTCATCTCCGCCCGTGAACTGCTCGGAATAACCATGTTCGGGCTTGAAGAGGATGGAGAGCCCATTCCGGAACCATCGCAGCTTTCGAATCTTCAAACCACAGGTAATGAGCGCGCCGTCCTGACCGACGTCTATATGCCGTCCATCCGTATGGCAAATGTAAATAAAGCTGTAAACCGTACGATCACTCTTCCGGCATGGCTCAACGCCGCTGCTCTTGAACGCAACGTCAACTTTTCACAGGTTTTGCAGGAGGCGCTGAAGCAGAAATTGAATCGGACATGACACAAAGATAAAAATCGCCCCGATGCCGCCGGCAGAAAGTATGCGTCCCGTGGAGTACGAAGGTAAGCACTTAATAAAGAGGGCGTTTCCAATCTCAAAAAAATATGGATCAAACAAGCTTGATTTGAAAGCCATTGTTTTCCACAAAAGCAAAACCTTCCGGCGTTTTCGTCATCCGCAGACGCATATAGTCCAGCTTGTGGCGCCCAAGCATGGAGCGGCACTCTTTTGTTTTCATTTCGCAAAAGTCCGTCTTGAAGTTTTTAATGCTGCCGCTTTGGGTCAGTTCCGTAACAACCCTCACGTCTGTGCAGCGAACCAGTTCTTCTTCCAGATTCAGAACCTGCGGCAGGAAAACGATTTTCAGCTTTCCACAATACCGGGCAAGAAGCTCCAAATTCTTTTGAAGGTTTGATGTCTACGATACATCCGTGTCAAATACCAGCACCACAGTTGTCCCCGACCGAATAGACAATATCTGTGACTTTGGAATCAGATTTTGCACAACATTGAACACTTTGATCTTACCGGGAATTAGCCTTTCCGGTGCTTCCTTCAGAGCGGCTATCAACTGCCGTTCACAGGGACCTTCCACATAGCAGATGCACCTATTGTTCATCCTAGATTCCCGCAACACATAACTATGTAGATTGAAAGTTACTTCATCTCCGGTGCTGCCGGCAGCGGCTCCACGCCGAGATCGCGATAGATTTGTTCCTGCTTCTTCAGGACTTCGCCCTGAATTGCTGCCTTTCCGGGTTCCCGGAAGCATTCGATGACATCGAGCTCATCAAGAAGTTCCTGCATCGTATACCTTGAAAATAATCCTGCTTCCTCCATCTTTTTCTTGATGTAGGAAAAGTAAATCAGTGCCACAAATTCAACAAAAAGCTTGCCTTCCAGTGAACTTTCGGAGGAAGTTAATGTTCTGCGCAGGTTAAGACGCTCCTTGATGTTCCAGAAAGCTTTTTCGATGATATCGCGCATCCTGTACAGGCGGAGTGCTGTGACCGGGTCCTTCACTTCGTTGCCGATCAGGACAAAGAATCCACATCGATCTCTGACAGAATCTATGGCTTCCTGCTTGTAGGAAAGAGAGATTCCTCTTTTGGGTGTCTCTTTGACCTCGAAGTACTTCCGGTAGTCTTTCTCATGCTCCGGTACGCGCTTTCCGGAAAGGAGTTCCGCTTTAAGGGCATCCAGCTTCCTGTTCAGAGCCTTACCATCATCGGAAAACTTGTCCGGATTGAAATACAGGTGGAGATACATGCGGCGCTCTTCCCGGATCGTATCGCCTTTGTAAGGACGTTCCTGTTCGTAATCCCATGCGATCGTCCTGGAGAAGACATACAGCTCCAGATCACTGTTATAGTGTTCACAGCGGTCTTTCTCTGCTCCGATTTCACGGATGGAATCCTTCGCAAACTGCAACGCCGCAGAGGTGCTGCACAGAAACTTCCGATGCTCTTTGTACAGGACATTGATGTTATCCGCGCTGTAGTATCCACGGTCCATGACCAGCTTGATCTTCTCATAGCCAGGGACATCCAGTTCGCGGAGCAGTTCACGAATCGTTTTGACGTCCGGAATGTTTCTGGAAAGCTTACGGTAGTAGAACGGCAGGCCGGAGTTTTCTCCGAAGATCAGGGTCAGATTGATCTGCGGAAGCTTTTCCCCATCCTTGTTCTTGCCGTGCTTGACCTGCCTCAGGCTCTCAGAATAACTGGATATAGAAGTGCTGTCATAAGCCCAGTATTCCTTTTCAATCTGAAGCTTTCTCTGCAGGCGGAAGAACTGCATCTTTGCGTCCTCCGTAATGGACTGGAAAAGCTCAGAACTCCTTTGAGAGGGAATGGTATTCCCGTAAGGGCGTTTATGGAACATGGCCCACCTCTTAAAACGGAAGAGCGGATTCCGGTCCTCCAGGATCAGGTAATAGGAGATCGACTGGATCTGTTGATAGGTATGCGGAAAACAAGTCTTTAAATCCGCTGTTACGCCGGTAACGATGCCGATCTGGTCGAATAGATAAGTGGCACCAAAGAAGAGCCGTTCCGTCTGTGTAACAGGTACCGGTCCTCTTTTTGCAAGAGGATTAAGGTTCTTTATGCTGCGGCGTTTTCCACGGCCATCGGTCGGAACGACTTCCCCCTTGTCCGGATCCAGTCGTCCGATCAGCGTCCTTTTAGAACGGGGCTGCTTTTTAGCCCTGTCCCAGTAGGAAGTTGACTCGTAAACATATGTGATGCCGCTGCGCTTATCAAGCTGTTTAATCATAGATGCCAAATTTTATCAGTATTTATGCGGCTTTGCAGCACTTATCACAGTGATATCCTAGTGTGGAATCACGGGAATGTAGGATATAGGTATGCTGTTGCTGTAGCTGTGCTCAAAAGCGACACCCCTTTCTGCTATCGTTAAATTGTTTGGTATCGTTAAAAGCTATCTATGCCGCAATTCCAAAGTGCTCTGCTGCGATCTTATACAGCTGTGCGGCAACATCTGAAAAATCACAATTCAAATCCAGCGTTTTAACACTTATCTTGTTTCCACTCATCTGGTATGTATTGTTAGGCTGCACCGCTTCCTCGGTCTGGGCATAAAGCAGCATTCCCGAAACTACATGAGGCACCTCTGCAAGTTCAGAATCCTTGTTCTTAACGTAGGTAAAAATCTGATAGAGGTTATTCGAGTGAAGCGTATGCGTGTCATACTGCGCCTGTGTAGTGTGCGAATAATACTTCGCATCGATGATGAGGACCTTATCCTCGTAGGAAAGCATGATATCGCTCTGCATAACCGGGAGCATAGCTCTCATTCCATCATCAACGGCCCAAGGTATCTGTGAAGCGCTGGCCGATATCTGAGGGAACTCCCTGCGATAGTATTCAAGGATAAACTTCTCATACAGACGGCACATCCGCTGCTCGTCCAAGAAATCCATCAAGCGAGTCGTTCCATCCGAATTTGTCTGCAGCAGCCCTTTGACTACCAAATAGCAAATCGAGATCAACATCCGGTATGTCTGATTATTGCGGTTATACTGCACATTCCAATTGATGGTATGAACATCGAGAAGTTCTACATCTCCGAAGAATACCAGCAGCTTTCGGAGCTCCTTTTTCCGGGCCTTGGAAATATCAGCATGAAGAAGCAACTCCATTGTCGTTTTGATGATTCGATTCATGTAGGAATTTACAGAAAAATCATCATAGGAACAAATCAGCTGCTTTTTAAGCATGCTTCTCGTTTTTATTGACTCGGATATCTCAATTCGACCACGCAGCGAAGACAGTGATTCTGTCTGCTCTATGTACTCTCGTCCAAGCCCGCGTTTTAACTGTACTGAGATACCCTTTGCCAGAATCGCTGCGCATAACTCCGCCACATTATTAAATTGTTCCGTCGCTATATTCTTATAGCCCTGCTCGTTTAGCACTTGAAAGGCATAAGACAGCATGTAGTAAATATTCTGAATAGGTATCACTTAATAGCGCTCCTTAAATTGTTGATCCAGCCCTTTACCTTAACAGGCTCATCAAACCAGTATTCCTTTAACAGCGGTATCAGCTCAAACTCCACAATACCTGAAAGGGTCTGATCGGTGGCCTTATCGAGATTACAGAAATAACTGTGTCCAATGCAGAAACCTTCGCCAAGCGACTCATCTGCCGCAATTACCGCATTCAGATTTTCAACACAGTTTATAAGGCTATCAAATTTCTCGCTGGCGCGGCTCATCCGATACTCCCTAAAACCATCAGTCTCAAAACCGGGCTTCATCTCATAAAATGCGAATCTTCTCCGAAGAGCATAATCCAGCATTGCCAAACTGCGGTCCGCCGTATTCATCATTCCGATGATATAAACATTGCTCGGAACAGAAAACTTCTCGTCCGAATAGAGCAGCTGCAGCTCCACACCACGCTTGTCGCTTTCAATCAGCATAAACAGCTCACCGAATATCTTGCTCAGATTGCCACGATTGATTTCATCGATGATAAAGAAGTAGTCGTTTTCGCTGTCGATCTCTGCCTCTTTGCAGAAATTGTAAAATGCACCGCGTTTAAGCTCAAAGCCTTTCTCAGAAGGACGGAAGCCCATTATGAAATCTTCGTATGAATAGCTCTGATGGAACTGCACCATCATTACGCGATTCGGGTCCTTAACACCCATCATCGAATAGGCCAGCCTCTTTGCCGCGAAGGTCTTACCAACTCCCGGTGCACCTTGCAGGATGACATTTTTCTTGTTGCGGACGAGAGCTACAAGAGTTTCATAGCTGTCTTCATCCATATACACTTCTTCATGGAACTTCTCTGCATCGTATGCAGGGTATTCGATTTCCTGCTCTTCAACATCGTCGATGGTGTCGCTTTCAAACATGGCGTTCAGCTTCTCGACGTAGTCTGTATATGAGGTGATGTCAGTCAGCGTTTTCATAACAGCCTGACCGGGATGATCCCATTCACCCTTATGCGTCCAGTTTACTTTTCGTACATTTTTGTAATGCTGGCGGCTCGGGTCAAACTCGTATCCCGATTCTACGACACCACGGCCAATAACGAGATGCCTTCCCTTTTTTGCGAATACAACATCACCGGGCTTCATTTCATTGGCAAACTGCCATGTAGCGTGTGCAGCATTTCTATATGGCTTGGAAGGATCAATCTTTTCCTTCATAGCCTGCTTCATCCCATCCTTGCTGCTGTAAGCGCTCAAATCACCAATCGGGTCCCATCCGATTGCCATGATCCCGTTGTTATAACACTCATCCCAGATTGTTGCTCCATCACCGGGAGAATAAATCCAATAATGAGTAGTTTCCACATCCTCATCCGCTAAAGCAGCACCCTTGGTTTCGCGCTCGGCCTGCACCTTTTTAGCACAATTCTCTTTGTTGATTTCCTCTGAATACCGCCAAGCCTCAAAACTCAGCTCCTTGAAATCCTTCAGAGCACTCTCATCGCTCTGCAAGTAAGCTCGCAGTTTTTCAACAATGTCAAAATACCCCGAGGACGGAATTTTCGGTTCAATAGTCGGAAGCGTCTGTACCAGTTCGGCTGGTATCTTCCCGGACTCATAAATGTACCACGTGTTGCGCTGGTCCAAATTCAAGAATGCATTAGGCGCGATCCAGTACATTCCCATCGTTATTTTGCTGTTGCCGTTTCCTCTTTTATTGATGGTCAGATCAAAATACTTCGAGAGCTTTGTGCGATTGTCCGTTGTCGGGCTGGCAGCGTATGCGAGGGCGGATTCAAACAGCGACCAGAGGTCATCGATATCTCTATCCTCGCGGTCTCCCACGAAGTAATAAAACGTAGCATTCTGGTTATTGAGCACCGGGATGCTGTCCAACGAGGTCGGCACAGGTGTGGTAACACCAAATAAATCCGCAACAGCAGAAATAATCTTTTTCCGGTTAGCCTCTTTCATGGAGCTTTTATTGAACAGGCCAAAAACGGTGAACGGATCAATGTCCACAATCTGGTTATCCCGCTCAAGGGTAGGAAGATTGATGCCCGTAGCTTCATAAATCCTCCTGACCTTTTCCACCAGCTCCTGCCGGTTATCCTTGTACTGTAATAACTTGCTGGCCAATTCCTTATAGAAATCCACCCAGTCAAATTGGTTTGTGATAACACCGTTCATTTCACTCATGTCAGTTACCTGATATTGTCAATATCACTTGACACATCTTCTACACGGAACTTTTATGCATCCTGTCCCAGAGAGTCATAATACTGCTGTCCCATGACCATCGGAGGAAGGCCGCCATTTGCTGTGCAGATACGCCTGTTGTTCCAATAGATGATGAAGTACCTCCAGATCAGAGTTTTCCGTTCGCTGATGGTCATCTTCTTCGTGTCGTACCGCCCATACAGGAGTTCCTCTTTCATCCTGGCCCACATTGCTTCACAGCGCGCATTGTCATGACATCTGCCGCCATCACTGTTCATGCTCTGTACGATACCGCAGCGAGCAAGTGCGGCACGGTAGACTGCACCGGTGTACTGGCTTCCGCGGTCACTGTGAAGGATTGCTTTTTCGATACCGGGGAATGCCTTATGTGCGTTCTCTACCGTGGATACACAGAGATCTGCCCTCATCTTGTCCGCCATGGAGAGCCCCGGAACGCCGAGATCAAAGCAGTCAAAAATGGCTGAGACATAGAGTTTGCCGACCTTCGTCGGGATATCGGTAATATCCGTGATACATTTCTGAAGCGGCTTCTCAGAACGAAAGTCGCGTTTTAGAAGATCATCGGACTTCCGGGCATTTTTATCCGTCTTCGTGATCCCATTTGGTTTCCGCTGTGGTCTGTGGCGTAGTCCGATTCTCTCCATGATCCTGTAGACGGTCCTCTCGCCGGGGATGTCTGCTTCCGGATCCTTTAGTTTCAGGGCATCATGCATCCGGCTGCGGCCGTAGGTATCGTTCCATTCCTCCTCTGCCACGACAGCGCACATCTTATCTGCAATATCCTCGTATTTCCATGGGGTATTCCGGCGTTTTAAGAAGCAGTAGAATCCCTGCCGAGAAACAGGGAGCACACTGCAGTAAAAACGCGATCTTTCCCCTTCTCCGGTCGCCGTCCGTCTTTCGTTCAAGGAACCTCATCCTCAGACCTTTGGAGACTTCCGACGGCTCGCTGCGAAAAAAGCGCTTGCCTCTGCGAGAAACTCGTTTTCTTCTTTCAGTCTGGCGTTTTCTTTCTCCAGGCTGCGATTTCGCTGTCTGAGCTTCTGCACCTCCTCTGTGAGGCTCATTGCGGTTTCCGGAGTGTGGGTACCCGGTCCGAGATCCAGACGCCCCTCCCTGACTGCTTTGCTCCATCCATAAAGCGTATCCACGTTGATCCCGAGCTCCTTGGCTGCCTTGCTGAAGCCGATCTCCCGACCGAGCTTTACGGCCTGGACTTTAAACTCTTGGTCGTAAACTTTTTTCTGTACCATTTTGACCTCCATCTTCACCTGATTTCTTATTTAAATCCGTGAATGAGAGGTGTCAAGATTTATGATACAACATCACTTCCAAGAATCATCTTTTCCCGCACGAGCTCATACACAAAGTCAAAGAAGAGGGTATCATGGAGAAGGGACGCGGTAAGTGCGAACAGCTTCTGCGCCGAAAGATCACTGCGCATGAAAATCGGATAGAAGCTCTCGTCCAGCGACTTTATGCGGGCTGTCACTGTAGAATAAATCTATCTTGCCCGCGTTTTCGTCGCTGCGCTGTAGAGGTTCCCCTCTTCATTCCGCCTTTTGGTATCCGCATATGTCTTTCCTTCACTCAAAAGCTGCACAGTTTTTCGAAATTCCATGAACCAGAACGAAAATTTTACCGCCCCGGCACTATACGGTTTTCTCTCCATCCTCGTTCTCTTCCCTCCTGGATCTTATTTTAATATATTTGCCGCTCTTGATCCTTGCATCCTTCGGCTTCTCCACTTCAATCGGGATAATCCACTGATAGCCCAGTTGCTCGGCCTCCTTGATCCGGCCCTCTGTGCATAAGGTCTGTACTCTTCTCGTGCAGATACCCCATTTTTCAGAGGCCTGCTTTATCGTCATAAAAATCCATCCGGAACCTCTTCTTATCTGAAGTCCTCTGCGGCAGCCTGCGATATTCTGTCTTGCATTTTACTCCCAAAAGCGAATGAAATCAATCGCAAGCCGCCGCGATGACGGCGTAAGTTTACTGTAGGATTTGATTGTG
>NZ_KI273096.1:0-28299 GCF_000469565.1 Oribacterium sp. oral taxon 078 str. F0263
ACCGCCGGTATTCGCATTCCGAGCTTCGCTCTGCATGCTCATACCTGCAGTCTTGTCCGATGCCAGAATGTCCGCCCATGCGAGCATGGCGTCCATTCTGTCGCCTGACAAGGAACTTTTACGGTAAAGTGCCGCAAAAAATAGGAAAAGAGGCGTGGAAATTTGGGCGGAAATAAGCTATAATACAAAATATCGGGGGGGAAAAAAAGAGGCAGGAGGCTTTTCTTTAAAAGAGGAGGAGCGGGCTTCGGATTTTGATTCTGAGAGTGTAGAGAGGGGATGCCGGGATATCGGCGGCAGCATGTGGGGTTTGAATGACAGCTAAGGGAAAGAGCAGGAAAAAACGGGAAGCGGAGTCGGAGCTTAAAAAGCAGGGTGGCGGCGCGGGGAGGAGCGCGGGAAAGAACTCTGTCAAGGCGGGAGGACGCGGAAGGACAAGCTCGGAGAAGAGGAAGAGGGGAAGGAAGACGGCGGAAAAGAGCGCCGCTTCCCGCTCGCTCAGTGCCGCTCCCTCTTCGGATCCGGAGAAGGCGAGTTTCCGGGAGGAGCTGCTTTTGCTTCTCGCTCTTTCCCTTTCCATATTTCTTTTTCTAAGCAATCTCGGGCTCTGCGGGCCTGTGGGGGATCTGCTCCGGGATCTGCAGTTCGGGGTCTTCGGGCTGCTGGGGGGACTGCTCCCCTTTGTCCTTTTTTTCACGACGGCGCTTCTCCTCTTTGCGGGGGAGGATCAGAACAGCTCCAGAAGACTTTGTGCGGCTCTTCTTTTTCTCCTTTTTCTCGGAGCCTTTTTGCAGCTCACGGCGGGAGGCGGTGTCGCGGGGAAGGATATCCGGGAAATCTATGAGGAGGGTGCCTCCGGAGGAGTCGGCGGAGGCGCAGTCGGCGGGGGGCTCGCCCTTCTGCTCTGGCAGGCCGCCGGACAGGCGGGAGCTCTGTTTCTCCTCTTTATGGGGATGCTGTTCTGCCTCGTCTACGCCTCGGGCCGGCCTCTGCTTGCCCTTTTGATGGGCTTTTCCGCGGGGAAGGTGAGAGAGGCGGAGGAGGGGATCCGGAGACTTTCATCCGCTTCGGAGGCTGGGAGGAGAACGGCCCCGGCTCCGGCCGCGGCACGGGAGTTCACGGAGATTGACCTTTTGCAGGGAGAGAAAACAAAGCCGGAGAGCCTTCCTCCTGAAGAAAAGAGGAGCGGGGAGGAATCCGAGGAGAAGGGGATTCTGGATTCCTTCCGGGACTTCATCCGAGGGGAGGAGAGCAAAGGAAAGGAAGATGCGGCGGAGGACAGCTCTGCCTCCTCTCTCAGAATCAAGGGACTCCCTCAGGAAGAGAGCTCCCGGCCCACGGAGGAAAAGCGGGATCAGAGCGGGGAGAAGGAAAAAGCGGAGGGGGGAAGAAGAGAGATCGAGCTCCCTGTCCTTCCCGGGAGAAGGAAAAGAGCGCAGCCGGCAGAGGACTATCTCGATTCCGAACCGGATTATGCGAAATACGGCATGTGGATCGAGCCGGAGGACGATGCCTGGGGGCATAGAGGGGGCATGGATGAGGACGCGGGTCCTTCCCTTCCCCTTACGGAAGCTGCGGGGCCCTCGGGAGTGCGGAGGAGAAGAGCCCGCATGGATTCGAAGCGGAGGCGGGGGATTCGCGGGAGCAGGAGCTTCCCCAGCGTTTCCGACGGGGCTGATATCGCAAAGGAAGGGGCGGGGATGGAGTCCGTCTCCGAGGAGGAGCTCTGGATCGATGAGAAAGAGGCACTCTCCCGTGAGCTTCACGCAGCCGCCCCGGATCCTGTCCGGCTGAGTGAGGAAAGGGACAGGGAGAAGACCGAGGAAAGCCGGAAGGCTGCGGATCCCTCGCCAAGGGAGACCTCGGAATCCTTCGGCAAAGAGGAAAGGGGGAAGCCTCCTCGGAAGGGGAAGGAGCACAGCTACCATATTCCGCCGCTCTCTTTCCTTAAGACAGGAGGGGCACAGGGCGCGGACAGCAGGGAGGAAATCGAGCGAAATGCTCTCACGCTTCAAAAGACGCTGGAGAGCTTCGGCGTCGGAGTCAGTGTGAGCGATGTCTCTGTGGGACCCGCCGTCACCCGCTATGAGCTGCAGCCGGAGCAGGGGGTAAAGGTCTCCCGCATTGTCTCCCTGAGCAATGACATCAAGATGCGGCTCGCCGCCTCCGATATCCGGATCGAAGCGCCGATCCCGGGGAAGTCCGCAGTCGGCATCGAGGTCCCGAATCGGAACAGCCAGACGGTATATCTGGGAGATATCCTCTCTTCAGCGGAGTTTCGGAACGCGAAGATGGAGCTTTCCTTCGGGGTCGGAAAGGATATCGAGGGGAAAACGGTGGTGACGGACATCGCGAAGATGCCGCATCTCCTCATCGCCGGTGCGACGGGCTCCGGGAAATCGGTCTCCATCAATACTTTGATCATGTCCCTGATCTATCGCTACAGCCCGGAGGAGGTGCGGATGATCATGGTGGATCCGAAGGTCGTGGAGCTCCAGGTCTATAACGGCATCCCCCATCTGCTGATCCCCGTTGTGACGGATCCGAAGAAGGCCGCCGCCGCTCTGAACTGGGCGGTCGCCGAGATGAGCGATCGCTATAAGAAGTTCGCGGAGGCCGGAGTCAGGGATCTGAAGGGCTATAACAGGAGGATAGCCGAGCTCGGAGGGGACGCGGCGGCGGAGAAGCTTCCGAAGATCGTCATCATTATCGATGAGCTTGCGGATCTTATGATGGTCTCTGCCCAGGAGGTGGAGGAGGCGATCTGCCGGATCGCGCAGCTTGCCAGGGCCTGCGGCATGCATCTTGTGATCGCGACCCAGAGACCTTCCGTCAATGTCATCACGGGGCTCATCAAGGCCAATGTCCCGTCGAGAATCGCCTTTGCGGTATCGAGCGGGGTGGATTCCAGGACCATCATCGATATGAACGGCGCGGAGAAGCTCCTCGGAAAGGGAGATATGCTCTTCTTCCCCCAGGGGATTCCGAAGCCGGTCAGGGTGCAGGGGGCCTTTGTCTCCGATCAGGAGGTGCAGGATGCGGTGGAATATCTGAAGGAGCACACGGAGAGCGATTACAGCGAGGAGCTGAGCTCCAGCATCGAGAATCCGCTCTCCGGAGAGAGCAGGGCGGAGAGCGACAGGGATGAACTCTTCCGGGAGGCGGGAGAGCTTGTCACTGAGGCGGAGAAGGCCTCGATCGGCATGCTGCAGCGGAGATTCCGTATCGGCTTTAACCGCGCGGCCCGCATCATGGATCAGCTCTCGGATTATGGAGTGGTCGGAGCGGAGGAGGGGACGAAGGGCCGGAAGGTCCAGATGACGAAGGAGGAGTTTCTATCGTTCCTTTCGGAGAGAGAAGGGGAGAGTGCCGAAGCAGGAGGGCGAAAATAGGAAAGAAAAAGAAATAGGAAACAGGAAATAAGAAATAGGAAAGAGAAAGAAGTGGGAAAGAGGAGATAGAGAAGAGGGCATAGAGAAGAGGGCTGAGACAGAAGGCATAGAGCAGAGGGATAGAGATAGAGAGAGGGAGAAAACTTCGTGCAGCAGGAGAAATTATTCTAATTTCTCTGGTTTATACATCAAGCAAGGAGGAAAAAAGATGAAATCGGATATCCAGATCTCCCAGGAGGCGGAGCTTCGCAGAATCAGGGACGTGGCGGAAAACTATGGCATCCAGGAGGACGAGCTTGAGCTCTACGGAAAGTACAAGGCGAAGCTTTCCCGCGAGCTTTGGGACAGGGTGAAGGATCGGCCGAACGGGAAGCTTGTTCTGGTGACGGCCATCAATCCGACGCCGGCAGGAGAGGGAAAGACGACGACCTCGGTCGGTCTCTGCGACGCACTGAACCTGCTGGGGAAGAAGGCTGTCGTCGCGCTCCGCGAGCCGAGTCTCGGGCCCTGCTTCGGAGTCAAGGGAGGTGCCGCAGGCGGCGGATATGCCCAGGTTATCCCGATGGAGGATCTGAACCTGCACTTCACCGGTGACTTCCACGCGATCACCAGTGCGAACAATCTTCTCTCCGCGATGCTCGACAATCATCTGAAGCAGGGAAATCTGCGCAGGATCGATCCCAAGAGGATCGTGTGGAAGAGAGTCCTCGACATGAATGACCGTTCCCTTCGGAATATCGTCATCGGACTCGGCGGCTCCGGGGACGGGGTTGTCCGGGAGGATCACTTTATGATCACGGTGGCCTCCGAGGTCATGGCGATCCTCTGCCTTGCGACGGACGAGAACGACCTAAAGGAGCGTCTGAAGAGAATCGTCGTGGCCTATGATGTGGAGGGGAAGCCCGTGACGGCGGACGACATCCAGGCGGCAGGCTCCATGGCAGTTCTCCTTAAGGACGCTTTAAAGCCGAATATCCTCCAGACGCTGGAAGGCAATATAGCGGTCATCCACGGCGGACCGTTCGCGAATATCGCCCACGGCTGCAACTCCGTTCAGGCGACTCGCTTCGCCCTGAAGCTCTCCGATATCGCGATCACGGAGGCGGGCTTTGGCGCGGATCTCGGCGCGGAGAAGTTCTTTGACATCAAGTGCCGTATGGCGGGCTTCCGTCCGGATGCCACGGTTTTGGTTGCCACAGTGCGCGCTCTGAAGTATAATGGCGGCGTGGCAAAGGCGGATCTTGCGGGAGAGAATCTCGAGGCGCTCAAGAAGGGCATCGTCAACCTGGAGAAGCACATCGAGAATCTCCATGAGTTCGGCATGCCGGTCGTCGTCGCGATCAACCGCTTCCCGACGGATACCGATGCGGAGCTCAAGTTCGTCGAGGACTTCTGCCGGGAGAGAAATGTGGAGTTCGCGCTCTCCGAGGTCCATGGAAAGGGCGGAGAAGGCGGAAGACAGCTGGCGGAGACCCTGCTCCGGGTGCTCGATGAGGGGAAGGCGAATTTCCGCTTCGTCCAGGAGGACGGACAGAGTCTGAAGGAGAAGATTGAGGCCGTCGCGAAGAAGATCTACGGCGCCTCCAAGGTGAGCTTCTCCCCGAAGGCCACAAAGGAGCTTCAGAAGTATGAGGAGCTCGGCTTCGGCGGCTTCCCGGTCTGTATGGCGAAGACCCAGTACAGCCTCTCCGATGATCCGAAGAAGCTCGGGAGACCGAGAGACTTTGAGCTCACGGTGCGGGATGTGAATGTCTCTGCGGGAGCCGGCTTTGTCGTCGTTCTGACGGGAGATATCATGACGCTTCCCGGACTTCCGAAGAGACCGGCGGCCGTTGATATCGACCTCGTCGACGGAAAGATTGTGGGGCTGTTCTAAGGAGAAACAGATTCCGAAAAAAGATTTGCGCTATGGGCGTGATACCGAAAAGCTGTGCGAAACGCCGATCCGGTATCAGGCCGGATAAGGGGAAGCGCTGATGCCGAAGTGCTGCGGCATCGGCGCTTCCCGCAGTCTATGGGCGCTTTCCCGGCTTTTCGGAGGAGAACTGCGATAGAGGGGAGAGGGAGGAGAGGAATTATGGCAAAATTCAGCGAGTGGCTGGACGGGCTTGACTACGAGCTTTTGCATGGAGACCCGGAAAAGGTAGAGATCGGGGAGGTCGTTTATGATTCCAGAAAGGCCGGAAGGGGTTCGGTCTTTGTCTGCATGAGAGGAAGCACGACGGATTCCCACTCCTTCCTCCAAAAGGTCATCGCGGAGGGGACGGAGGCGATCGTCGTGGAGGAGGAGAGCGCAATGCTCCCGGTGGATCTTCGGGAGATCTATGAGGGCATCGCGGTGGTGAGGGTTCCGTCCTCCCGCGAGGCTCTCGCGAAGCTCTCCGCCGCGCGCTTCGGCTTTCCGTCCCGGGAGATGAGGATCATCGCGGTCACGGGGACGAAGGGAAAGACGACGACGGCGCATATGATCCGGAGCATACTGGAGAGCGCCGGAGAGAGCTGCGGCCTCATCGGAACCACGGGTGTTGATTATGCGGGGATCCATGAGGAGACGAAAAATACGACGCCGGAGTCCTATGAGCTTCAGGCCCTCTTTCGGAGGATGGCGGACAGAGGCTGCGGCTATGTCGTGATGGAGGCGAGCTCGCAGGGATTTAAGCTCCACAGGACCGACGCGATCGACTTCGACTATGGCATCTTCACCAATATCGAGCCGGACCACATCGGCCCGAATGAACATAAGGACTTTGAGGAGTACAAATACTATAAATCCCGCATTTTCCGGCAGAGCAGGGTCGGCCTCATCAATCGGGACTCCCCCTATGCGGAGGAGCTGATCGCGGGGGCGAAGTGCAGGATGTACTGCTTTGGCATCGATAAGAGCGCGGACTTTATGGCGGAGGGCATCCAGGCTGTCAACAGCCCCGACTTTGTCGGATCGGAGTTCCAGGTGATCGGCATGGCGAAGCTCGATGTCCGGCTGAATCTCCCCGGAAAATACAATGTCTACAATGCCATGGCGGCGATCTCCGTTAGCTCCCTCATCGGGATCCGGAAGTCCGCGATCCTAAAGGCGCTCCGCCTCATACGGGTGAACGGCAGGATGGAGCTCGCCTTTAAGAATGATACCATGTCCGTGATCGTCGATTACGCCCACAATGCGATGGGCATGGAAAATCTCCTTGAGACGCTCCGGGAATATCATCCGAAGCGCCTCGTCGTGGTCTTCGGCTGCGGGGGAAACCGCTCGAAGGAGCGGAGATACGGCATGGGGGAGACCGCGGCGAGGCTTGCGGACTTCTCTGTCCTCACTGCGGACAATTCCCGTTTCGAGCGGACGGAGGACATTATCTCGGACATCAAGTCCCGTCTCGTCCCTCTCGGGGGCCGCTATGCGGAGATCCCGGACCGGCGGGAGGCGATAGAATACGCGATGAAAAACGCGGAAAAAGGGGACATCATCGCCGTGATCGGGAAGGGGCACGAGGACTATAATGAGGTAAACGGCGTGCGGACCCACTTTCTGGACCGGGAGGTCATAGAGGAGACGGCGAGAAAATTTTCATTGTGAGGAGGAGCTATGGAGACTGCGCTTTCCTTTCCCTTTGATGAGAGAGGGATAGAGAAAATATACCTGGATTCCCGGGAGGACGGAAGAGGAGGTCTCTTCGTCCCGATCATCGGGGCGCATAAGGACGGGCACGACTTTATCGAGATGGCGGTCGAGAGGGGCGCAGCGGCCGTGCTCTCCTCCCGCGATGTGACGGAGCTTCAGAAGAAATATCCCGAGGTCCGCTTCTGGCAGGTTCCGGACACGAGAGCGGCGCTCCAGGAGATCGGTCGCTATGAGAGAGCGCGCTTCCGGGGGAAGGTGATCGGCGTCACCGGCTCCTCCGGGAAGACGACGATGCGCTCGATGCTCGCCCTCGCGCTCTCCTCGGAGCGGAGGGTTTTTCAGACTGCGGGGAATGCGAACTCGCAGCTCGGCGTCCCGATCACGCTCTTTCAGCTCGCAAGGAGCGGGGCGGAGATTGCCGCGCTGGAGCTTGGGATGTCGGAGCCCGGGGAGATGACGAGGATCGCCTCTATCGCCCGTGTGGACCTCGCCCTCATAACGAATATCGGTACGGCGCATATCGAAAACCTGAAGACGAAGGAGAATATCCTCTTTGAAAAGCTCCACATCCTGGACGGCGCAGCGGACGGAGCGGCTCTCTACCTAAACGGAGAGGACCCGCTTCTATCCTCTCTCACGGAGGAGAGGATTCACGAACTCGGAATCTCTGCGGGAAAGAGGGTGGAGCTTCATTTTTACCGCGCTAAGGAGGAGATCCCGCTCTCTGCGGCGGGGCATCATATGCAGCAAAACGCCGCGGCGGCCCTCGCCGTCTCTCTGGATCTCGGACTTCAAAGGGAGGGAGTGCTCCGGGCGCTCCGGGGCTTTTCCGGGCTGAAGGGGAGGGGGGAGAAGCTTCTCTCAAGGAGCGGGATCGGGATCCTGGATGACTCCTATAATGCCTCTCCGGATGCCCTGAAGGCCTCGCTCCTTGTGCTTTCAAAGGAGGAGGGGAGGAGAAAAATCGCGCTTCTCTCCGATATGCTGGAGCTCGGGGGGAGGAGCGAGGAGCTGCACGAGGACTGCGGCGCCTTCCTCTCCTCCCTTCCGATCGACAGGGTGCTTCTCTATGGGGAGAAATCCCTCGGCATACTCCGGGGTATCCGGAGGGAGGAGAAGCGGAGGGGGGACGGAAGGCAGATCCCCGTCTCGCATTTTTCAAGCGCGGAGGAGCTCTACCGGGAGCTCCTCCGGGAGGCGGCCCCCGGGGATCTGGTCCTCTTTAAAGGCTCTCATTCCATGGGACTTTCTGATCTGGTGGAGCGTTTTCGAGAGGAGTGAGAGAGAGGAATTGTACGCAGAGCTTATCGTAGATATCAAGAGTGAGGCGCTGGACCGGGCCTATACCTACCTTGTCCCGGAGGGGATGGAGCTTGCGCCGGGGGACAAGGTCTCCGTGCCCTTCGGCAGGCAGGAAAAGACCGCCTACGTCCTCTCCCTCAGTGAGGAGACGGATTACGACGCGGGGAAGATCCGGGAGATCCGCTCCAAGGTCGAGGGGGCGGTCTCCGTCAAGGAGCAGCTGCTCGCCCTCGCCGTCTGGATGTCGGAGGAATACGGCACGACCCTGAACCAATGCCTGAAGACGGTGCTTCCGGTGAAGAGGACGGTGCGTAAGAACCGAAGGAGAGTCGATCCGCTTCTCCGCTACCATGGGGTAGAGGAGATCCCGAAGCTGAACCCGGAGCAGGAGGCGGCCCTTTCCGAACTGAGAGAGGGATATCGGCGCTGCTTTTCGGAAGAGGGAGAGGAGAGGAAAGAGGGAGAAGATCCGCCGTCCTACCTCCTTTTCGGAGTCACCGGCTCCGGGAAGACGGAGGTCTATCTCAGGATCTTGGAGGAGGTGATCCAAAGCGGGAGACAGGCAATTCTTCTCATCCCCGAGATCTCCCTCACCTATCAGACAGTGCTGAGGGTCAGCGGGAGATTTCAGGGGAGGACCGCGATCCTTCACTCCCGCATGAGCCTCGGGGAGCGCTATGAGCAGTATCTCCGCTGTGAGAGAGGGGAGGTCGACATCCTGATCGGACCGCGCTCTGCGGTCTTTGCGCCCTTTTCCAGACTCGGGCTTATCATCATGGATGAGGAGCAGGAGGGCGCCTATAAATCGGAGACTGCCCCCTGCTATGAGACGAGGGAGGTCGCGGAAAAGAGGGCGGAGCTCTCCGGCTGCCCGATTCTCTACGGTTCCGCAACTCCCTCTCTCACGATTTACCGGGCGGCTCTCTCCGGAAGGCCCAGGCTCCTTCGCCTGAAAAAGCGCGCCGTGCCGGGGAGCTGCCTTCCCAAAACGGAGATCGTGGATCTTCGGAGAGAGCTCTCGGAGGGAAACCGTTCCGTCTTCTCCAGGAGGCTCCGGGAGCTCATGGAGGAGAAGCTCTCCCTGGGGGAGCAGATCATGCTCTTTATGAACCGCCGCGGCTATTCCAGCTTTGTGAGCTGCAGAAGCTGCGGAGAGGCGATCCGATGTCCGCACTGCGATGTGAGCCTCACGCTCCACCGGGACGGGAGGCTCCGCTGCCATTACTGCGGCTATGAGCTCCCCCTCATGAAAAGCTGCCCCTCCTGCGGCTCTCCCTATCTCGCGCCCTTTGGGACGGGGACGGAGAAGCTGGAGAGCCTCTGCCAAAGAGAGTTCCCCGGCGCGAGGCTGCTCCGCATGGACAGGGACACGACCGGGAGGAAGGGGGGATATGAGGAGATCCTCGAACGCTTCCAAAACCGGGAGGCGGATATTCTGATCGGGACGCAGATGATCGTGAAGGGACATGATTTCCCGGGCGTCACGCTGGTGGGGGTCATCGCAGCGGACCTGAGTCTTTTCAGCCCGGACTTTCGCTCCCAGGAGAAGACCTTCCAGCTTCTCACGCAGGCCGCGGGGAGGGCGGGGAGGGGGGAAAATCCCGGGACCGTCGTGATTCAGAGCTACCAGCCGGAGCACTATGCGATCGTTTTGTCCATGAGGCAGGATTACGAGCTCTTCTACGAGAAAGAGCTGGCCTTTCGGGAAATGATGGGCTATCCGCCCTGCTCCAGACTTCTCACGATCCGGCTGAGCTCCGCGGACGAGAGCTTTCTGGAGGCTGTCAGCTCCCAGAGCTTTTCCCGTTTCGAGAGCCGGGCGAGGGATGCGGGGGCGGAGCTCATCGGACCGCTCAACGCTCCGCTCTATAAGCTAAAGGATATTTTCCGGAAAATCATCTATATTAAGCATGAATCGCATGATATAATAATAAAATTGCGAAAGGACTTCGCAAAGACGGTCCGAAGCTTTGACCGGCGGGGGCTGATCCTTTTGCACTACGATCTGATACAATGATTCGGACATAAGAAATGCCGGATATCGGGAGATCAGAGCGGGAAAAGGGAGGTAGGAAATGGCGCTTCGATCCATCAGAGAGCTGGGAGATCCGATTCTGGAGAAGGAATGCAAAGAGATTAAAAATGTGACGGAGCGGACCAGGGAGCTGATCCGCGATATGCTGGATACCATGTATGAGGCAAACGGCGTGGGACTCGCGGCTCCTCAGGTCGGCGTGCTCCGCCGGGTCTTTGTGATCGATATCGGCGACGAAAAGCGCTATGTGTGCATCAATCCGGAGGTGAGCGTGCTGGGGGAGGAGCTCCAGACCGGCCCCGAGGGCTGTCTCTCCGTGCCCGGGAAGGAGGGGACTGTCACCCGCCCGATGCGCGTGCATGTGAAGGCGAAGGACATCGATTTCAAGGACTATGAATTCGATGCGGAGGGACTTCTGGCCCGGGCGGTCTCCCATGAAAACGACCATTTAAACGGGGTGATGTATACGACAAGAGTCGAGGGAGAGCTCCGGGACGTGGTCTACGGGGAGGCGGAAGCGGAAGAGGAGGAGCTGTGAGGCTGATCTTTATGGGGACTCCGGACTTCGCCGCGGAGGGGCTTAAGGCGCTTCTTGGAGCGGGACATGAGATTTCCCTCGTTTTGACGCAGCCGGACCGCCCGAGGGGGCGTCACAGCGCGCCGAGAAAGTCCGAGGTAAGGCTTCTTGCGGAGGAGCACGGGATTTCGGTTCTGACACCCTCCCGCCTTTTCACAGATGAAGAGGCGATAGGACGGATACGGGAGCTCGCCCCGGAGCTCATCGTGGTGAGCGCCTTCGGGCAGCTTCTCCCAAAGGAGGTGCTGGAGATCCCCGATTACGGCTGCGTCAATATCCACGCCTCCCTCCTCCCGAGATTCCGGGGCGCATCCCCCGTGCAGTGGGCGATTCTCTCCGGTGACAAAGAGAGCGGCGTCACCACGATGCAGATGGATGAGGGACTCGATACGGGGGACATCCTGCTCCAGGAGTCCATCCCGCTCGCAAAGGACGAGACGGGCGGTTCCCTCTTTGAGAAGCTGTCGAAGCTCGGCGGGAAGCTCATCCTGGAGACGATCGATGGTCTGGAGAGAGGGACGATCCAAAGGAGAAGGCAGCCGGAGGAGGGGGCCCTGAGAGTCGGCCTCTTAAAAAAAAGCAGCGGCCTTCTCAACTGGAACGAGCCCTCGGACAGGCTGGAGCGGAGGATCCGCGCTCTGAATCCCTGGCCGGGGAGCTTCAGCTATCTTTTGGGAAAGCAGTTAAAGCTCTGGAAGGCGGACAGCCTTCCGGGGAGCGGGGATGCGGGAGAGCTTTCCCGGATCGGAAAACTGGATGAAGAGCGCATCCTGTCGGAGGCGGAGAGAGCGAAGCTTTCCCGGGAGGATTTTCTCTTTCGGGGAGATGCGGGAGAGCTTTATCTCGAGAAGGGAGGAAACGACATCCTCATCCGCTGCGGGGAGGGCTTTCTCCGGATCCTCGAGCTTCAGGAGGAGGGTAGAAGGAGAATGGATGCCGCCTCCTTCCTCCGGGGCCGCAGGATCTTTCCCGTTTAAACTTCTGTCATCCGTGAGGACAAGAGTAAGAATTGGAAGCGAGGCCGCCTTGCTGTTCGGGCGAATGGAGCCGGAGAGTAGTCACCTTGGTGTTCGAGTGCGGGCGGATAGAGGAAGGCATGATCTCAGAGCATGAAATGCGGCGGAGAGGCAATGCGGCGGGATTACGGGGCGGCAGTGATAAGACGGACTGGGCTTTTCCGGGGGAAAGGAGAGTGAAGCAGTGTATTCTTATTATCCGGGCTATTTTGACTGGACCTATCTTCTCATCCTGATCGGCGCGCTGCTCTCTGTCCTCGCAAGCGCCAATGTGAGACATACCTTCGAGCGCTACGCCGCTGTTCCCGCCTCCGCGGGGCTCGATGCCGAGGGGGCAGCGCGCTTTATCCTTTCGAAAAATGGGATCGGCAATGTGGAGATCCGCGGAATCCCCGGGGACCTGACGGACAATTATGTGCCGTCGCAGAAGATTTTAAATCTGTCCGATTCCACGAGGCACTCCGGCTCCATCGCGGCGATCGGTGTCGCCGCACACGAGTGCGGGCACGCGATTCAGGATGCGGTCGGCTTTTATCCCCTGATCCTTACGAGAACGATCAGTCCGCTCTGCGCTTTCATGTCCCGGATCTCGATCCCGCTCATCCTCTTTGGCTTTCTGATCGGGCTGACGCCGCTCATCCAATTCGGGATCCTCGCCTTTATCATCGCGATCTCCTTTCAGATCATCACGCTCCCGGTGGAGTTTGATGCCTCCCGGCGGGCGGTGAAGACCTTAAGGGAAAATCATATCCTTTCGGAGACGGAGCTTCGCGGCGTGAAGGCTGTCCTCACGGCGGCGGCTCTCACCTATGTCGCGGCGGCGGCCTCCTCCCTCCTTCAGCTTCTCCGGCTTTTGATCCTGTCGAGAAACCGGGACAGAAGGGACTGAGAGGATGGGAGAGGGAGGAAAGAGGATGAGAGGAGAGAGGATTCGAAGCCCGGAGGATCCGAGGAATATGGCACTCTCGATCCTTTTTGATATTTTTGAGAAGGGGAAGCATTCCCATATCGCGCTTCGGGAGGAGCTCTCGAAGCATAAAGCCATGTCGGAGCGGGACCGGGCCTTCCTCACAAGACTTGTGAACGGGACGGTGGAGCGAGCTGTGACGCTGGATTATTTTCTGGACCGCTGTTCCCGTCTCAAGCTGAAGAAAATGAGGCCTCTCCTTCGCACACTGCTTCGGATGGGGAGCTTCCAGATCCTGTTTTTAGACCGGGTGCCGGACAGCGCGGCGGTCAATGAGAGCGTAAAGCTCAGCCATCGGCGGGGGCTCTCCGGACTCTCCCCCTTCATAAACGCCGTTCTTCGGAGGATTTCGGGAGAGAAGGAGTCGATCCTAAGCTTGCTCCGGGAGGAGGGGGAGATCCCGGAATATGTGCGCTTCAGCCTCCCGGAATGGCTCTATCGCTTTCTGCTCTCCGAGTACGGTAGGGAGGAGACGGAGAGGATGGCCGCCTACTTTCTCTCGGAGGAGCATGGAAATTACGTGCGCTTTCGGGACGGAAGATGCGAAAGACGCTCCGGAAATCTCTCTGAGGAGGAGGCCTTTCGAAGCGGGGAGATGACGATACAGGATTATTCCTCCCAGCAGGTCGGTCTCCTCGCATCCCCGGCGGGAGGGGAGCTCGTCGTCGATGTCTGCGCCTCCCCCGGCGGGAAATGCTGCCATGTCGCGGAGCTTCTCAGGGGGAGCGGGAGAGTCGATGCTCGGGATATCACAGAGGAAAAGATCCGTCTCATCGAGGAAAATATCGAAAGGCTGCATCTTAAAAATATCAAGGCGAAGCTCTGGGATGCGAGAAGGCCGGATCCCTCTCTCACGGATTCGCTCGGGAGAGGAAAGGCGGATCTTCTGCTCTGTGATCTCCCCTGCTCAGGGCTCGGTGTCCTCCATAAAAAGCCGGACATCCGGTTCTCCGCGGGGCCGGAGAGGATCCTGGATCTGCAGAGGCTGCAAAGGGAGATTCTGGACTGCTCGCAGAGCTATGTGAAGCCGGGGGGCCGCCTCATCTACTCCACCTGCACGCTGAGCCGCGCGGAAAATGAGGAGAACCGGGATTATATCCTGGAGCACTTCGCCTTCACGCTTCTCTCCGAGAGGAAGTTCCTCCCGGGGCAGCCCTCGGACGGCTTCTATATCGCGGAGTTTCGCCGAAGGGAGGAGAAGGAGGTCTGAATGCAGGAGATACGGGAACTGAGTCTGCCGGAGCTTCGGGAAAAGATGAGGGAGCTCTCCGAGAAGCCCTTTCGGGCGGAGCAGATCTACAGCTGGCTGCATGAAAGGCTCTGCGCCTCCTTTGATGAGATGTCGAATCTGAGCCTCCCACTTCGAGAGAAGCTCAGGGAGCATTTCCGTCTCTTCCTCCCGGAGCCTGTCAGAATCCTTTCCTCCAGTCTGGACGGAACCCGGAAGTTCATCTTCCGCCTGGAGGACGGACATATCATTGAATCGGTCTTTATGCGCTACCGCCACGGCAATACCGTCTGTATTTCCAGTCAGGTGGGCTGCCGCATGGGCTGCCGTTTCTGCGCCTCTACTCTGGAGGGACTTGCCCGGAATCTGAGTGCCGCGGAGATGCTCACTCAGGTCTACCAGATTCAGCGCCTTTTAGGGGAGAGGATCAGCAATGTGGTCGTCATGGGATCCGGGGAGCCTCTGGACAACTATGAGAATCTCACGAAATTCGTGCGGATGATCTCGGATGAGAGGGGGCTTCATCTCTCCCAGAGGAATCTGACGGTGTCGACCTGCGGTCTCGTGCCGGAGCTTCTCCGGCTCTCGGAGGAGGGCTTCCAGCTCACGCTGGCCCTGAGCCTCCACGCGCCGAAGGATGAGATCCGGCGAAGGCTCATGCCGATCGCAGCCCGCTATCCTCTCTCAGAGCTTCTGCCCGCGGTGCGGCATTACTTCGAGAGGACGGGGAGGAGGGTGAGCTTCGAGTATTCCGTCGTCCGGGATCTCAATGACACGAAAGAGGAGGCGGAGGCTCTCTCTACTCTTCTCAAAAAGCTTCGGGATGGGGGAGAGGGCTCTGCAGGGCAGCAGAAGGGCTTTCCCCTCCATGTGAATCTGATTCCGGTGAATCCGATCCGGGAGAGGAGCTGGGAGAGGCCGGAGCGAAGGAGGATAGAGGATTTTCAGCATGTCCTCGAGAAAAACGGCATTTCCGCAACGATCCGCCGCGAGATGGGGGCGGACATCTCCGGGGCCTGCGGGCAGCTCCGCCGGGATTATCTCGGGGAGAAGCGGTGCGAAACGAATTAGCATAGATACAGGATGCGGGAGAGGAGAAGCGGAGGGAAGCTGCCCTGTGCCTGGGGGATAAAGCGGGAAAGGGCAGCGGAGCTTTCGCTTTATGCCATCGAAACAGAGGAGAGGCGGGAGCGCGAATAGGAGAGTTTGATGGAATTCTTTTCGAAGACGGATCAGGGCCGGAGACGGCAGTTGAATCAGGACTATGTCTTTGCCAGCAAAGAAGCAGTGGGGAAGCTTCCGAATCTCTTTCTCCTTGCGGACGGCATGGGGGGACACAGGGCGGGGGACTATGCCTCCCGCTTCCTCGTGGAGGAGCTCCATAAGTATCTTAAGAGCGCGAAGGAGGGGCCGACGGTCCGCCTCCTGGAGAGAGGGATCCGCAGGGTCAATGAGGAGCTTTTCCGTCTCTCCTCGGAGAACGATGAGCTCCGGGGGATGGGCTCCACCCTGGTATCCGCCGTCATCGAGGGAAGGCTCCTTACGATCTCCAATATCGGAGATTCCCGCGCCTACCTGATCCGCGGAAGCGGCATCCGTCAGATCACCCACGACCACAGCTATGTAGAGGAAATGTGTGAGAGAGGACTCATGCGCCGCGGCTCCCCGGACTATCTGAGGGCCCGGAATATCATCACGCGCGCGGTCGGGACGGAGAGCAGCGTCGAGGCCGATTTCTTTGAAGTGAATCTGATGGAGGGGGATTCTCTCCTTCTGTGCTCGGACGGACTCAGCAATATGGTGGACAATGAGAGCATCCTTAATATCGTGCGGGATGCTTCCCCTGTGGAGGAGAGGGGGCAGGCGCTCATCGATATGGCGAATATCAATGGGGGGAGGGACAATATCGGCGTGATCCTCATTGATGCTTTCCAGGGGGAGGGCGGAGCATGATTCTGAAAGAAGGAGAGATCCTGAGCGGAAGATACCGCATCCTCTCTCTCGTCGGTCAGGGCGGCATGAGCTATGTCTACCGGGCCGAGGACCGGAAGATGGGGAGATTGGTGGCGCTGAAGCTTTTGAAGGAGGAATACTGCGAGGACCGGGAGTTCATCCGGAAATTCCAGAGGGAGGCGCAGGCGGCGGCCAGCCTGAATCATCCGAATATCGTCTCCGCCTATGATGTCGTGGACGATGAGGAGCACAGGATCCATTACATCGTGATGGAGCTTGTGGAGGGCATCACGCTGAAGCAGTATATCAAGAAGAAGGGGCGCCTCTCCGACCGGGAGACGATCCGCATCGCTCTCCAGCTGATCGACGGCATGGAGCAGGCCCACCGCCTGGGGATCGTCCACAGGGACATCAAGCCGCAGAACATGATGGTGAGCTCGGCGGGCACGGTAAAGATCGCGGATTTCGGCATCGCGAGAGCGGCCAGCCAGCAGACCGTCAATGCGACTGTGATGGGCTCTGTCCACTATATCTCGCCGGAGCAGGCGAGGTCCGGGGCCGCGGATGAGAGATCCGATATCTACTCCTTCGGCTGTACCCTCTATGAGATGCTGACCGGGAGGGTGCCCTATGACGGGGAGACCTCGGTCGCGGTCGTCTTCTCCCATATGGAGGACCCCATCCCCAGAGTCTCCTCCATCGTACCCGATGTTTCGCCGGCTTTGGACCGGGCGGTCTTTACCTGCATGCAGAAAAAGCCCTCTCTCCGCTATCAGCATATTTCGGAGCTCGGGGAGGACCTCCGGGCGGCGCTCTCGGATCCGGAGGGAAAGCGCGCTGAGATAGATGCAGAGAGAGAGGAAAAGGGAAGGCGCGGCGGAGTGGAGCGCGGCTTCTCCGAGCTCTCTCGGGGGATCGCGTTCGCCGTTATGCTGCTCATTGCCGTGCTCTTCCTCTTTATCGGGAGCAGGATCTTTCGCTTTATCAAGGCGGGGCGGGAGCTGAGAGGCGGGGAGACGACGACTTCCCAGGAGAGCAGCACGAAGAGCCCGGAGTCCAGCCTGAATATCACGATCTCCGCCCTGGAGACCAGACTTCCGGACATCATCGGAAAGACGATCCCGGAGGCTACGGAATATATGCGAGAGTATCAGCTTAAGTTCCGGGAGGGAGAGAAGGAGTATTCCGACAGCTACCGGGAGGGCGTCATCATCAGCTATCCGGACGGGAGCTACCGAGCGGGAGACAGCATCACGGTCATCGTCTCCGCGGGACCGGAGACCATCTATTTCTACGATGCGCAGCATCCGGAGGATCTCACAAAGCTCCATAAGATGCGCTTCTCCGAGGTGAAGAAGGAGCTCGATGCCAGAAAGATTCCCTTCACGAAGAAGGAGGAATTCTCGGAGACGGTGGCGGAGGGCTGTCTCATCAGCAGCAGCAAGGCGAGCACGGCGGGATCCGGAGAGCTGATCCTCACTGTGAGCAGGGGCTCGGAGAGAGCGCCCATCAGTGTCCCGGACCTCGTCGGGAGCAGGGAGGAGGATGCCGTCCGGAATCTAAAGTCCGCGGGCTTCCAGCTGGGAGAGATCAGCTATGAGGAGGATCCGGATACTCCGACCGGAGTGGTCATTGAGCAAAATCCCGAAGCCGGCGATATCCTGGAGCGGGGAGGAAAGATCGACCTGAAGCTAAGCGGCGCCGAAAGTGCGGAGAGCACGGAGGGGACGGGAGGCAGCCAGAAGGCGCAGAGCGGCCACTGGTACGGAAGTCTGAATCAAACGCTCCGCATCGGCTCCGGCGGACCGGGAGTCAGCGATACAATGATGGTCACGGTCTATCTTCGGCAGGATATCAACGGAGAGAGCCGCTATACGACGCTCCAGAGCGCGAGATCCTATACCCTGGGGACGGAGCTTCAGCTGGTATTTTCCAAGATCCGGGGAGCGGACGGCGTATCGAGCGGCATCGTGGAGGTGGTGGATGCGGAGAAGGACAGCGTGCTCGCACAGTACAATGTGAGCTTCCGCCCGGAGTCCGGAACATGACACTCCGGGGTAAAATCATAAAGGGAATCGGCGGCTTCTATTATGTCCACACCGGTGAGGGAGATTTTGAGTGCCGGGCGAAGGGGATTTTTCGAAACCGGAGGGAAAAGCCGCTCGTCGGAGACGAGGTGGAGCTTTCGCCCGTGCAGAATTCCGAGCGGGAGAGGAGCGGGAATCTGATCCGGATCCTCCGGAGGAAGAATCAGCTGCTTCGCCCGGAGGTCAGCAATGTGGATCAGGCTGTCGTTCTCTTCTCGCTCCGGGACCCTTCCCCGAGTCTGCCGCTTTTGGACCGTTTCCTCATCCATATGGAAATGCAGGAGATCCCGGTCCGGATTCTCTTCAACAAGGCGGACCTCCTTGTGACAGAGGAGGAGAGGGAGAGAGCCCTGGAGCTCCAGAGAATCTATGAGGGAGCCTCCTATTCCGTCCGGCTCCTGAGCGTGCGGAGGGCGGACTGCCGGGAGGAGCTTCTCTCCCTCTTTCGCAAAAAGAGCTCTGTTCTCTCCGGCCCCTCCGGCGTCGGAAAATCCTCCCTCATCAATCTGATCCATCCGGAGGCGCGGATGGAGACCGGGGAGCTCTCCCGGAAGATCCGGAGAGGGAAAAATACGACGAGGCATACGGAGTTTTTCTATCTGGATGAGGAGAGCTATGTCATGGACACACCGGGCTTCAGCTCCCTCTACGTCTCCGGGATCGAGGCGGAGCGCCTCCGCTATTTTTATCCGGAATTTGAAAAATTCCGGGGAGAGTGCCGCTACAAAAGCTGTGTCCATATCGGGGAGCCCCTGAGGGACTGCCGTGTGAAGAGGGCGCTTTCGGAGGGCGAAATCCCGCGGGAGCGCTATGAGAGCTATCGCCAGCTCTATTGGGAGCTGCGGGATCAGGAGGAGAGGCATGGCTGAGGAAGGAGTTTTCATGAAATATACACTGGCCCCCTCGCTCCTTGCGGCGGATTTTTCGGAGCTCGGGGAGGAGCTCTCGAAAGCGGAGCGGGCGGGGGTGCGCTTTGTCCACTTCGATGTGATGGACGGAAGCTTTGTGCCGAATATTTCCTTCGGCGCACCGATCATCCGCTCTCTCAGGAAGCGAAGTCAGAGCTTTTTCGATGTGCATATGATGGTGGAGGAGCCCATCCGCTATCTGGAGGATATGAAGAATGCCGGGGCGGACAGGGTGACGATTCACTCCGAAGCGGCGAGGCATCTGGACCGCAGCTTAAACCGGATCCGGGAGCTCGGAATGCAGGCCGGCCTCGCTCTGAATCCCGCAACGCCGCTCTCCTCCGTCCTTCTTTCCAAAGGGCTCGATTCCCTGCTCGATCTCGTGCTCATCATGTCGGTGAACCCCGGCTTCGGGGGGCAGAAGCTGATCCCCTATACCCTCGACAAGATAAAAGAGCTTGCCGCACTCAGGAGGGAGAGCGGAGGAGCCTACCAGATCGGGATCGACGGGGGCGTGACGATGGAAAATCTCCCCTCCATCCTCGATGCCGGGGCGGACTTTCTGGTCGCAGGATCCTCTATCTTCCGGCCAAAGGAAAGGATTTCGGAGAATACGAGGGGCTTCCTGGAGGAGCTTTCGAGAAGATGATACATCTGGCGCTTTGCAATGACCTCAGTGCGGTCGGGAGATGCTCGATCGCGGTACAGCTCCCGGTCCTTTCGGCACTTGGAATCGAGGCCTCCCCTCTCCCGACGGCGGTGCTCAGCAGTCACACCGGTTTTTCCGGGGCGGAGGCGGAGGGACTTTCGGATTTTTTCCAAAGAGCCCTTTCAGCCTGGGACAGGCAGGGCTTTCGCTTTGACGCTCTGCTTTTGGGATATCTCTGGGACAGCGGAGAGGCGGAGGCGCTCCTCTCCTATCTCAGAGAGCATCCGGGGACCCGCTGTTTCCTGGACCCGGTCATGGCGGATCACGGGCGCTGGTATCAGAACATGGGGGAGGAGCGCCTCCCCTCCATGCGCGCGCTCCTGAAAAGCTCCGAGCTCGCCTTTCCGAATCTTACGGAGGCCTGCTTTCTCGGGAATTTCGATTATCCCTCCCTCTCGAAAGATTTGTGGGAGAGCGGCTCCTCCTTTGATTCCGGGAGGAAGAGGGCGGAGGAGCTTCTCAGGCCGCTCTGCGAACTGCTCTCTCCGGAGGGAAAGGGGCTTATCATCACCGGGATCGAACAGGAGAAGAGCATCCTGAATGCGGTCTATGAGAAAGGGGAACTCACGCTCCTTTACGGGGAGCGGGTCGGAGAGGGGAGGCCCGGGACCGGGGATCTCTTTTCGGCGATCGCCGCCGGGAGCCGCCTTTCCGGGAGCAGCCTTATCGAGAGCGCAGTTCTTTCGGCGGATTTTATCAGAAGATGCATCAAGCGCTCGGAGGAGGGGGGAGAGCCCCCTCTTCGCGGCGTTCTCTTTGAGGAGCTTCTCCGCCTGGGGGAGAGCGGCATCCGGGGAGAGGGGCGCGATGGGAACGATGACATTTTTAAGGATCGGTGATATTATATTTCCTGTGCCGAAGCTTCGCCTCACTAAGGGCGGAGGCAGGACAGGGCATGATGCGGAAATGGGGAAAGAGAGGAGAAATCAGAGATGCTGGATATCAGGTTCGTGAGGGAGCATCCGGAGCTTGTGAAGGAAAACATCCAGAAGAAGTTTCAGGAGGAGAAGCTGCTGCTTGTGGATGAGGTGATCCGCCTGGACGCAGAGGCCAGAAAGATTCAGCAGGAGGCGGATGAGCTCCGGGCCAGGAAGAACCAGGTCTCGAAGCAGATCGGCGCTTTGATGGCAGCGGGGAAGAAGGAGGAGGCCGAAAAGGCCCGGGCCGAGGTCGCAGACTTTTCCGGGAGACTGTCCGAGCTCGAGGCCGAGGAGCCGAAGCTCCAGGATGAGATTCATAAGAGAATGATGGTCATCCCGAACATGATCGATCCCTCCGTTCCGATCGGAAGGGACGACAGCTTCAATGTGGAAAATGAGCGCTTCGGGGAGCCTGTGGTCCCGGACTTTGAGATCCCCTACCACAGCGACATCATGCAGAGCTTCGGAGGCATCGACCTCGACGCGGCGGGAAGAGTGGCCGGAAACGGATTTTACTATCTGATCGGGGACATTGCCCGCCTCCATTCCGCGATTCTGAGCTATGCGAGAGATTTCATGATCGACCGCGGCTTTACCTATGTTATCCCTCCCTATATGATCCGCTCCCGGGTGGTGGACGGCGTCATGTCCTTTGCGGAGATGGATGCCATGATGTATAAGATCGAGGGAGAGGACCTCTACCTCATCGGGACCTCCGAGCACTCCATGATCGGGAGATTCATCGATGAGATCCTTCCGGCGGATAAGCTTCCTCTGACGCTGAGCTCCTATTCCCCCTGCTTTCGGAAGGAGAAGGGGGCACACGGGATCGAGGAACGGGGCGTCTACCGGATCCACCAGTTTGAGAAGCAGGAGATGATCGTGGTCTGCGAGCCGGAGGATGCGATGCTCTGGTACGGGAAGCTCTGGAAGAATACCGTCGACTTCTTCCGCTCTCTGGAGATCCCCGTCAGGACCCTGGAATGCTGCTCCGGGGACCTCGCCGATCTGAAGGTCAAGTCCTGTGATGTCGAGGCCTGGTCTCCGAGACAGAAGAAGTATTTCGAGGTGGGCTCCTGCTCCAACCTGGGGGATGCGCAGGCGAGAAGACTGAAGATCCGAGTAAGGGGAGCGGACGGAAAGCTCCACCTTCCCTTCACCTTGAACAATACCTGTGTGGCGCCTCCCCGCATGCTGATCGCCTTCCTCGAGAACCTGATCCGGGCGGACGGCTCCGTCAGGATTCCCGCACCCCTCCGCCCCTATATGGGCGGAAAAGAAAGCCTCGTTCCGCTCTACAACTCCATTACCGGAAAAAGGGAGTAAAAGCGCAGAAGTCTGCCATCAGGCAGACTCGGAGGCGTACTTGAGCATTCCGGCTTTTTCGCTCTCCTGCCGCGTTGCCGATCCATAAGAAGGCCGTCTGCCGCCCCGGCGCTTAGCGATTTGGTACTTCAAAATCGCTTATGCGTCCGCTGGCCGCGGCAGTCGGAGCGAGAGCGTCCTGCGTTGGATCGACGAAACGGCAGAGGGCGGCAGAGCTTTGTTTTTCGAAGGAATGCTGGGGATGAGGAGAGGCCAGAAGCAGAATTTCATATTGAGAGATCGGACGCGGGACCTTCGGGGTCCCGCGCTTTTCTGTTTTGTCAAAGCGAAAAGTGAGGCATAGCCTATTCCCTGCCGCCCGAAAAAATTCTATCCCTGTAACGAAGGAGCGGAAATTATGGTCTTATAAAAAGATCAGCCTCAGTCAGGCAGGAAAACGCGGGCTGATCCGGCTTCTCCGGGCATCTGGCAATTTGACGGGAGAAGAGGCAGAGCCGCGGGGAAGCCTTCGTTTTTTACTTCACTTTTGTTTGACTTAAGCGGCTGATTTGCTACAATAATCGGAGAACTGCCGTATTATGCGAATCTTGTCTTTTCTTGTTGTATCGCTTTGTCGGAGGGCGCTCTATGCAGGATGCTGCCGGTGATTTTGGGGCGTTTCCAGGAAAGAGAGGGGAGAGAGGTGGAACCGATCATCAGAGTCCGGGACCTTTACAAGATCTTTCATATCGGGGAGAATGAAGTCTATGCCCTGAACGGTCTGAGCTTTGACGTCTATCAGGGGGAATTTATCGCGATTGTCGGGACCTCGGGCTCCGGGAAGTCCACCTGCCTCAATATGCTGGCGGGGCTGGAGAAGCCCTCGAAGGGAGAGATTTTGATCGCGGGAGAGCGGATCGACAGGATGAATGAGGGGGAGCTTGTGCGCTTCCGCCGTCTGAATGTGGGTTTTATCTTCCAAAGCTACAACCTTGTAGCCTCCATGAATGCGGTGGAGAATGTCTCTCTGCCCCTGATGTTTCGGGGCGTACCGGAGGAGGAGAGGCTCCGGGAGTCCGAGAAATATCTTGAGCTCATGGGGATCGGGGATCAGCGGGACCATCTTCCGAATCAGATGTCCGGAGGGCAGCAGCAGAGGGTCGGAATCGCCCGAGCGCTCGTCATTGAGCCGAAGATCATCTTCGCGGATGAGCCGACGGGCAATCTGGATTCTCACACGACGGAGGAGGTCCTCGCTCTCATGCAGAGGATCGTCCGGGAGCGGAACAATACCCTTATCATGGTGACGCATGACCCGAATATCGCGGCCTGGTCGGATCGTCAGCTCCGGGTGGTGGACGGGAAAATCGTGGAGACCGTCATTCAGAAGGAAAGTCCCATCGAGAAAAGGATATATGAGGAGAAGCATGACTGGCCCTTTGCGAAGACAGAAGCGCTGACTCCCTCCTGAGGGAGGGGAAAGCAGCTGCCGCGGGAAGAAAAGGGACGGAGGAGGGAAAATGCAGGGAAAAAGAAGCTTTCACAGTATGCTTTCGGGAGTTTTGGCGCTGAGTCTCCTGCTCTTTTCCTGCCTTGCGCGAGCGGGCAGGGCGGAGGCTTCCTATGTAAATACCAATATGAACACCTTTATCCACGATCCGGTGGATGCGCAGAACGGTGTGCCGGGGCAAGAGATGGAGCTCCATGTCCGGATCGGCTACAATGGTTCGAACGGACTTTACAACCCGCCGACGGATGAGATCCAGAATGTCCGCGTCCGCCTCTCGAACGATCAGAACTATCTCTCGGTCAATGAGCCAAACCAGGTAAAGAAGGAGAATCCCTACCGGAATTCCTCGGGAGAGGCGGATGACTCCGAGGCGGAGGATGCCTGGGAGAAGGGCTATAAGGCCGGGAAAAATAACGCCTATAAGAACAAGCTGAACTATGTCTATCCTGTGGACGGCGGCGTCTATCCCTTTGAGATCAATGCCTCTCTTTTCACGCAGGAGAAGAGGCTCGGCAGCATGAAGAAGGGGCAGTACGCGGATCTCAGCTTCAAGGTCCGGGTCCGCTCGGACGCTTTGAAGATGAAGGACAATGCCGGAAAGACGAGCGACGGCTATTTCGGCATCCCCTTTACCATCTGGTACGATATCCCGGGCGTGTCCGGGACCCAGAATAAGACAGAGTTTATCAATGTCTATGTCGGAGAGGCGGGAGAGGTAAAAAACCCCGCGACAAGCAATAAGGATAAGGCCTTTACCATCGGGGAGCAGCAGTCGACGCCGGTCGGGACCCGTCCGGAGGTCATGAACTACAGCGTGAATTTCCGAAATCAGAGCGGAAAGACGCTCTACGATGTGACGGTGAAATTAAGCCCTGCCCTCGCGGAGAATGAGAGTGTCCAGCTCACACAGAACCCGAAATCCGAGGCGGTGAAGGACTTTCCCTTCGACATCAACGAGGCGAACTATGATCAGAAGTTCGACAAGGTGGAGGACAACGAGACCATCTCCCCCGGCTACTCCATGGCGATCAAGCAGAATGCGGCGAGCGGATTTTACCCGCTTCACTACATCATAAGCTATAAGCTCGCCCCGGGAGCCGATGTAAACGCCACAGAGGATGATACCTTCTTTGTCAATGTCCAAAACCCCGCCATGGTGCAGCCCCCGGAAAAGAAGGATGAGGACAAGCCTCGGGACTTTAACGCGAACGACCGGACCAAGGCGAGAATCGTGGTAGACTCCTATCACACGGAACCGGAGACGGTCTATGCCGGGCAGCCCTTCGTCCTCGTCATGAATGTGAAGAACGCCTCGCAGAATATCGGCGCGAGCAATATCCTTTTGAATCTGAGCTCCGAGAAGGTGAGCGATTCCGCTGTCTTCTCCGTGGAGGGCGGTGCGAGCTCCATCTCCTTAAGCGATCTTGGGGCCGGAAAGTCCAGCGAGGTCCGGGTGCAGCTGACGGCTGCCGCAGGAGTCGATCCGAAGACCTACGGCGTCACGATAAATGAGAAGTTCGACTCCCCCGACTTCAAAAACGCGGAGGAGAAGGTGGACTTGAACATCCCTGTAAATCAGGTCGCCCGCCTCTCCTGCTCCAACTTTGCTGTCACGCCGGAGAGCGTCGAGATCGGCGCGGAGGCGGACGCGACCTTCGGCATCAATAATACCGGAAAGGTCACGCTCTATAATGTAGAGGCTGTCTTTGAGGCGCCCTCCATCAAATCCGCCTCTGCCTATGTGGGAAACATCAAGCCCGGGGAGACCGGAAATGTGGATGTCATGCTGAGCGGTGTCGCGGCGACGGAGGACGACGGCACCATCCCGGTGAAGATCAACTATGAGAATGTGAATGGGGAGAAGTTCTCGGAGGACGCAAAAATTACTTTGACGGTAGTGGAGAAGCTGGAGACGGATGATGATATGCAGGAGAGCAAGGCGGAGAACGAAGGGGGAGGAGGTTCTCCCGTCCGCCCGATCTATGGCATCGTCGGAGCGGCCGCTGTTCTTTCGCTGGTCTTTGCCGTCTTCCGCATCCTGAAGAGGCGGAGGAAGAAGAAAGATGAGAGCATCTGATCTTTTAAAGCTTGCGGCCGGAAATCTCAGGAGGAGAAGGACGAGGACCGTCCTCACCGTCCTCGGCGTCGTGATCGGCACGGCCTCCATCGTAGTCATGGTGAGTCTGGGGCTTGGCATGAACAGAAGTCTTGTAAAATCCTTCCAGGATTCCGGCTCCCTCACGATGATTACGATCACGAATTACGGGGATGGGATGGGCTCCGGGAAGAAGAGCGCCCCTCAGCTCACCGATAAGACGATCGATAACTTCTCGAAGATCCCCCATGTGAAGGGAACCTCTCCCTCCCTGGGGGTCTATGTCACGGCAAAGAGCGGGCCCTATGAGGCGACCTACAATATTATCGGGGTCTCTCAGGCTTATCTCCGCGAGCTGAAGCTCGCTTCGGGCTCTCCGCCCGCCCCGGGAGGGGAGCTCAGCCTGGTCTACGGAAACCAGGTCTTAAACTCCTTCCACAGGGGGAAAAACTGGATGAAATCCTATACCGTGGACCCGGAGAAGCAGACGATCTTCTACAGCTTTCCCGCTCCGGAGAGCAGCTCCGCTTCCGCAGGCTCAGGCGCCGCAAGCACCCCTGCGGGACAGGGCCCCGGAGAGAGCGGGGCTTCCGCTTCCTCCCAGCCCGCGCCGCAGAAGAAGTTTATCCTGAAGACAGCCGGCATCATCGAGGGAGGAGAGGATGACTACAGCCAGGAATCCAATAATTGCTACACCGATATCGACAGCTTTAAGAAGCTTTTAAAAAAAATCTATAAGAAGGACCTGGTCCCCAGTCCGGCGCGGAACAAAAACGGAAAGCCGCTTCGCTACTATGTCTACGATGAGGCCTATGTCTTCGCGGATCACATGGACAATGTGGCCGCGGTGCAGAAGGAGATCACAGACATGGGATACAGCTGCTACTCGAATACCGAGTGGCTGAAGCAGACCCAGGGGACGCTTCGGATCACCCAGATGGTCCTCGGCGGAATCGGCGCGGTCTCCCTCCTCGTCGCGGCGATCGGCATCATGAATACGATGATGATGTCCATCTATGAGAGAACGAAGGAGATCGGCGTCATGAAGGTTCTCGGCTGTGATATGGGAGATATCCGAAATATGTTCCTGACAGAGTCCGCGATGATCGGACTTCTCGGGGGGATCGCAGGGATCTTCTTAAGCTTTGGAATCTCCGCCATCATCAATTTCTTTACGAAGAAGTACGGGGCGGAGATCATGGGATTTTCCGGCGGGGGATCGCTTTCGCTGATTCCCCTGTGGCTTTCGGGCTTTGCGGTTCTCTTCGCCACACTGGTCGGGATGATCTCCGGCTATATCCCCTCTGTCCGGGCTATGAGGCTGAGCCCGCTCGCCGCGATTCGAAATGAGTAGCGGGGCAGGGCGGAAAGCGCTCATGAGAAAAGCGGAGGAGATAAGGCGCGCGCCGATCGGAATCTTTGATTCCGGAGTGGGCGGGATCAGCGTCGTGAAGGCGCTGGAACGGGAGCTCCCCGGAGAGGATCTCATCTTTTTCGGGGACAGTAAAAATGCACCCTACGGGGAGAAGAGCGTGGAGGAGATCCGCGCTCTTTCCGAGCGCTCCTATCAATTTCTGAGAGAACAGAGGGTAAAGGCCGTCGTCATCGCCTGCAATACGGCGACCTCGGCGGCGGCGGAGCTCCTCAGAGAGGAAAATCCCGGGGAAATCATCGTCGGGATGGAGCCCGCTCTCAAGCCTGCGATCGAGAATGCGGGGAGGGAAAGGCCGGAGATTTTGGTCCTTGCGACGAGCTCTACGCTGGGCGGAGAGCGCTTTCAGAGGCTCGCAGCGCGCCTTGGGATGGGGGCGAGAGTGCATTCCCTCCCCGCTCCGGAGATCGTCCGCATGGTGGAGGCGGGGAAGGAGGATTCCGATGAGATGCGCTCCTATCTCCGGGAGCTCCTATTCCCGTACCGAAGGATGGCTGACGGGACGATCCGCTGTCCGCTCGACGGCCTTGTGCTCGGCTGCACCCACTTTCCCTTTGCAAAACGGGCGATCCGAGAGGTCCTGTCCTATCCGGTCCCGATCTACGACGGGGCGGAGGGCACGGCGAGGGAGACGAAGCACCGCCTCCTCAAAAAAGCTCTCCTCTCCGACCGAAGGAGCGGGGGCCGTGTCCGGCTTTACTCCAGCCTGCCCGATACAGAGCTTGAGGAGAGGCTTCTAAACAAGGAGAGCTGAGCTTTCGCCGATGTCATGCCGATCGGAGCGATCGAGAGGCTTTTGAATGAAATAAAGAGAGCGGAGCTTCCGCCCTCTGCCGTTTGTCTTTCCGGCACAGTACGCTCCCGCTCTGACTGCCCAGCCATCAGTCGGATTCGGAGCGTACCCGGATCTTCTCAGAGAGAAGTATATCCCAAGTCGTAAGACGGAAAAGCAGCGAAGCGATTTCATAGATTTGGTCGGTTGAAATCCGAGGTTCCAGTTTGAAGGGGTAACTTCCAGTTTCGTCCGGATTGCAATCAAAAGTTCAATTTTTTCGCCCTGTAGCGCTGTACAATGAGTCCGAAAACGGCTATAACTGAGACATAGGAACGGTCGTTCCTGAAAAACGCGTATCCTAACCGGAGGTCGAACTGAAACCGAAAATTCGAAACTTTTAAGTTCCACCCCTGAAAATGGTGCATGGGATGGTCCTCAAGGTCTGATGCTCCGGCCGATATGCGTTAGTTAA
>NZ_KI273097.1:0-37038 GCF_000469565.1 Oribacterium sp. oral taxon 078 str. F0263
GCGATGTCAGATATAACTGCACTATGATTGACCTGCATGACCGCAGCGTCATCGCAAGCATAACGGACCGTCACATAACGAGCGACCTGGCGATCCGGACTCTGGACAAAGCTTTCGCATCCCCAAAAAGTATCAGCCCTGATTTAATACTTCATTCAGATCAAGGCGTGCAATATCCTTCTAAAGCTTTTATCGAATACTGTGACAACCATGATGTTACACAGGGCATGAGCAAAGCCGGATATCCCTATGATAATGCACCTATGGAGCGTTATTTCAACACATTGAAGAATGAGGAGATATATCTCCATCAGTATCACACAGAGGAGCAATGATATGAAGCAGTGGAGCAATTCGCATATGTCAAATACAACCATGTTCGCCCACATTCATACAATGGATACCGTACTCCATTTGAGGCACGATATGCTGCATAAAAAATTTAGCCATAAATGTTACAAAAAAGGTTGACCACAACAGGGAAGAGCGAAAAATCGCTCTCAGGGATCCGATTTCCCGTCTTCTTTACGGGGATATGATAGAAATCATGAGGGAAGGAGTATGGAGGAGAGACGGCTGCCCCGCTATCTTCAGCTTTACCGGGAGATACGGGAGGATATCACGGAGGGGCGATATCGCCTGGGGGAGAGACTTCCCTCGAAGCGGCTTCTTGCGGAGGAGCACGGGATTTCCGTGATCACGGTGGAGCATTGCTGCCGCCTCCTCGAGGAAGAGGGCTATATTGAGGCGAGGGAGAGGAGCGGCTTCTTTGTCTCCTATCGGGAGAGCGATTCCTTTCCGGTGAGAGAAAACGGCGGGGAGGATGAGAAAAGGAGAGGAAGGGAAGGGGAGGAGAGGGAGAGCGGAGAGAAGGGAATGCGGCAGAGCGGAGAGGGCGAGGGGATGCCCTATCCGATCCTGGCCCGCACGGTGCGGAGAACCCTATCGGAATACGGGGAGCGCATTCTCAGAAAGTCCCCGGGGGGAGGGATTCCGGAGCTTCGGGAGGCGATCGCCGCCTATCTTCGCAGAAGCCGCGGGATCCGGGTCTCCCGGGAGCAGATCCTCCTTGGCTCCGGGGCGGAGTATCTCTATTTGCTCATCGTGCAGATGCTAGGGAGAGAAAAGCTCTATGGGATAGAGGACCCTTCCTACCGGATGATCGAGAGGGTCTATACGGACAGCGGGGCGAGGATAGAGAGACTTCGGCTCGGGAGGGAGGGAATCCTGAGCGAGGAGCTTCGGAGAAGCAGGGCCGAGGTTCTCCACGTCACACCCTTTCACAGCTATCCGAGCGGCGTGATCGCGAGTGCCTCCAAGCGCCACGAATATATCCGCTTTGCGAGGGAGAGGGGGGTCACTGTGATAGAGGATGATTTTGATTCGGAGTTTTCCGGCTCCACAAAGACGGAGGATACGCTTTTTTCTCTGGAGCCGGAGAGGCTCGTGATCTATGTGAACAGCTTTTCGAAGACGATCGCACCGTCCATCCGGGTCGGCTATCTGCTTCTCCCCCGGGAGAGAGCGGGAGAGCTTTCGAAAAGGATTTCCGCCTACTCCTGTACGGTTCCGGTTCTCGACCAGTATTTCCTCACAGAGCTTTTAAAAAGCGGGGATTTCGAGAGACATATCAACCGCGTCAGGCGGAGGAGAAGGGCAGAAGGGAGAAATTCATGAGAAAGAAAAGGATGCTTCGCAGGCTTTCCGGGCTCGGCTTCCTCTGGAGGAGCAGTCCGGAATTTCTGCGCCTTCTCTTTGCCTCGGCTGCGCTCTGCGGACTCGATCAGGCCGTAAAGCATCGGATCGACGGGGAGCCGGAGGAGAATTTCCCGCGGGACATGCCCGGGACCAAAGGGAAGATCCGGATCGTCCGGGCCCATAATCCCGGCTTTTCGATGGGACGCATGTCGGATAAGCCGGAGTTTGTGAAGCTCTCCTCTCTCTCTGTCACGGCATTTTTGCTGGGGGCACTGCAGCTTTTCTGCGCGCTTTGCCCCGGGAGATTTTTTGTGAGGAAGCTCGGGATCTCCCTCGCGATCGGCGGAGCCGCTTCCAATGTCATCGACCGGATCCGGAGGGGGAGGGTCACGGATTACCTCAATATCCGGATCGGGAGCTTTCAGCGCTCCATCGTAAATATCGGGGATCTCATGATTCAAAGCGGCGCTTTGCTCTATGGCCTCTCTCTGCTTTTTTCTCTCTTTGCCTCTCTTATCAGGCATGCTTTCGGAGGGAGAGCTTCACTGGATGGGAGGAAGTATGATAACTAAGCTTAAACGGTATATCGGTTTTCATTTCTCGCAGCTTCTCTATATTCTCTTCGTCTACCTCTTTTTCCCGCTTTCCGCGCTCTGCCTTTCCATTCAGCGAAGAAAAGAAGAGGGGGGAATGCGCTTTCTGTTTTCGTCTGTCCCCTTCCTTATCCTTCTCCTCCTTCTCTTTTCCTTTATGATAAGGCAGATGATCTTTGATGAAAGGCGCTCTTCCGAGCCGCAGTTTCTGGAGAGCTCGCTCCTCCTATATAAGTACGGGCTCTTCCCGCTCAGCTTTATCCTGATGCTCGGCTCTCTCGGAGCCTGTATCTGCGGCCTTCTCGCCTTCCCCCTGGCCGGAGTGGTGCTTGGCACAAGTCCTCTCTTTGGCCCCTGGCTTATTATTCCGGTCTTAATCAGCAACGTCATGGCTGTCGGCGGGCTTGTGGCGATCGCGGTGGGGCTTAGCTTCTTTATATTTATCTGGCTTTTGATACTGCCCGGAAAGCTGCTTGCGATAAGGCTTTTATCTCGAAGCTGCCGCCGGAAGGAGATTTCACTCCTCCCTGTGATTCTCAATTCCCTGGCGCAGCTTCTCTTCCCTTTGGATATCGTTTCCTCGATCTGGATCTTCCGGCGTCTCCTCGGCGTAAAAACGCTCGCGATTGCTCTTCCTCTTGGGCTCTATCTGGCAGCCATCTTCTTCTCGACTCTTTTCGTTCTCAGCCACTGAGAAAGAGAAAGGTGGAATCTTCATTAAGATTATGTTAAGATAAAAGGCGCTGATTTGCCGCGGGGGGAAGCGGCGGATCAAAATTATGGATTATGCAAAGGAAGATACGAAAATGAAGAGGAAATCAAGAGCGTTTCTGCTGCTTCTCATTCTGCTTTTTGCGACGGCCGGCTTCTGCTTTCTCGGCTATCGCGGCGCACCGACTATCCGTCTCGGACTGGATCTGAACGGCGGTGTCTCCATCACCTATCAGACCGATGAGCCGAATCCTACGGCGGAGCAGATGTCGGATACCCGCTATAAGCTTCAGCTTAAGGCGCAGAGCTACTCCACGGAGGCGCAGGTCTACCAGGAGGGTGCGAACCGGATCAATATCGATATCCCGGGGGCGACGGATGCGAATGAGATCCTGAAGGAGCTGGGAGAGCCCGGTTCTCTCCAGTTCAAGGATCAGAGTGGAAATGTGCTCCTCACCGGAGATGATGTGAAGACCGCGTCCCCGGCCATGACGAACCAAAACAATAATAAGGAATACATTATCCGCCTCGCCTTTAAGGAGGAGGGGGCGAAGAAGTTCGCGCAGGCCACATCCGATAATGTCGGAAAGCCCCTCTACATCGTTTACAACGGGAAGACGATCTCCGCTCCTACTGTGCAGGAAGCGATCACCGGAGGGGAGGCCTCCATCACCGGGATGGACAGCTATGAAAAGGCCTCGACCATCGCTTCCACCATCCGGATCGGGGCGCTTCCCCTTAAGCTTACGGAGCTTCGCTCCAATGTGATCGGCGCCACGCTCGGACAGGAGGCCATCACAAGCTCTCTGAAGGCCGCGGCGATCGGGCTTTCCCTGGTCATGCTCTTCATGCTGATTTTCTATCTCCTTCCGGGCCTCTCCGCATCCTTTGCGCTCCTCATGTACGTGGGACTCGAGATGGTGCTTCTGCAGGCCTTTGAGGTGACGCTGACTCTGCCCGGCATCGCGGGCATCATCCTCTCCATAGGAATGGCGGTGGATGCGAATGTCATCATCTTCACCCGCATCAAGGAGGAGCTCGGACAGGGCAATACGGTGGAAAAGGCGATCAAGGCCGGCTACAGCAAGGCTCTCTCCGCGATCCTCGACGGAAACATTACGACGCTCATCGCAGCGGCGGTGCTCTATCTCCGGGGCTCCGGGACGGTCAAGGGTTTTGCGACGACCCTGGCGATCGGTATCGTCGTCTCTTTGATCACGGCTCTCTTTGTGACGAGAGGCTTCATGTGGTGCTTCCTGACGCTCGGCGCTTCCTCCCCGAAGCTCTACGGGATCAAAAAGCCGGCGAAGCTCATCGACTTTGTGGGTATGAGGAAGGTCGCCTATCTGATTTCCGCCGTGCTCATCCTCAGCGGTTTTGTCGCGATGGGGATGAATAAGAGGAGCATCGGAAATCTCTTTAACTATGATCTCGACTTCAAGGGCGGTTCCTCCACGAATATCACCTTGAATGAGGATCTCCCCCTGGATCGGATCGACAAGGAGCTCGTCCCGGTTTTTACGGCGGTGACGGGAGGGGACTCCTCCACGCAGGCCTCAAAGGTCGCGGGGACGAATGAGGTTATCATAAAGACCCGGACCCTGACGACGGATGAGAGGACAGAGCTCTACAAGGATATCGCGGAGAAATTCTCTGTGGATGAGCAGAAGATCACGACGGAGAATATCTCCGGGGCGGTCTCCCTGGAGATGAAGAGAGACGCCGTCTGGGCGCTTCTCATCGCCATCTTCTTTATGCTGATCTACATCTGGGTGCGCTTTAAGGATCTGAAGTTCGCGTCGGCTTCCGTCGCGGCCCTCGCGCACGATGTTCTCGTGACGATCACCTTCTATGCGGTCTTCCGCTGGGCAGTGGGCTCGACCTTCATCGCCTGTGTCCTGACGATCGTCGGCTACTCGATCAATGCGACCATCGTCATCTTCGACAGGATCCGCGAGAATCTGAGTGAGCCGGGAGGGAGGAAGAATCTCAGGGATTCCGTGAATATGGCGGTCTCCGAGACCCTGACCCGTTCGATCAACACCTCGCTCACGACCTTTATCACGGTCCTCATGCTTTTCCTCTTCGGCGTGAGCTCCATCCGGGACTTCACGATGCCCCTGATGGTCGGTATCGTCTCCGGCGCCTGGTCCTCCGTCATGATCGCGGGACCGCTCTGGTATGACTTCGTCCAGCTTGCCGAAAAGCGAAGAGAAAAGGCGGCGGCGGAGCAGAGGGCGCAGCAGCCGAAGCAAAAGACAAAGAAGAAAAAGGGTTAAGGGTAGAGGAAAACCCGGATCAAGGGGGAAGGTCTCTCCGGCCTGGGGAGAGAGACCCTCCCTCTTTTTGCGAAAGAGGAGAGGAGAAAAGAGCTTGCGGTATGAGATCGTAGCGGAGGAGGGGAGAGCTAAGTCCGCCCATATGGAGACGGTGCACGGTGTGATCGAGACGCCGGTTTTCATGAATGTGGGGACCGCGGCGGCGATCAAGGGGGGCCTGTCCTCGGATGATCTGGTGGAGATCGGGACGCAGGTGGAGCTCTCCAATACCTATCACCTCCATGTCCGGACGGGGGAGAAGCTGATCCGGGAGCTGGGGGGCCTCCATCGTTTTATGAATTGGAAGAGGCCGATCCTCACGGATTCCGGGGGCTTCCAGGTCTTCAGTCTTTCCGGGACGGGGCGAAAGATCACGGAAGAAGGGGTGTATTTTCGCTCCCATATCGATGGGAGGAGGATCTTCATGGGGCCGGAGGAGTCCATCCGGATCCAGTCCATGCTCGGCTCCACTATCGCGATGGCCTTCGACGAGTGTCCTCCCGCCCTCTCGGAGAGGGACTATATCGAGCCCTCCGTCGAAAGAACGACCCGCTGGCTTCTCCGCTGCATGGAGGAGCGTAAGAGGCTTCGTTCCCTTCCGGACACCTTGAATAAGGAGCAGCTTCTCTTTGGGATCAATCAGGGAGGGATACTCGGGGACATCCGGATCAGGCACGCGGAGGAGATCAGCGCCCTGGATCTGGACGGCTATGCGGTCGGGGGTCTCGCAGTGGGGGAGAGCCATGAGGAGATGTACCGCATCCTGGACCTCGTGCTTCCGCATCTTCCGAGAGAGAAGCCGAGCTATCTGATGGGCGTGGGAACTCCGGAAAACATACTGGAAGCGGTGGAGCGCGGCATCGACTTTTTCGACTGTGTCTATCCCACGAGAAATGGGCGTCACGGAAATGTCTATACCCATCAGGGGAAGAGGAATCTCCTGAATCTTCGCTATGAGAAGGACCATAGGCCGATCGAGGAGGGCTGCCTCTGCCCGGTCTGCGCGGGGAGGAGGAGAGAGGACGGGAGCAGGAGCGGAGGCTATTCCCGGGCCTATATCCGGCATCTTCTGAAGGCAAGGGAGCTGCTCGGACTCCGGCTCTGCGTCCTCCATAATCTTTACTTTTATAATCGGCTCATGGAGGAGATCCGGGAGAGCATCCGGAGCGGGAGCTTCCGGGACTTCAAGGAGAAGACGCTGCGGAGTCTTTCAGAGGGAGATTGAGAGGAGCGGGAGGTCGGAGACAGGCGCCTTAAATCGCTGTGCTTCCGGGAACTTGCCGCTGGAAATCAATCTTCGACTGTGCTATCATTAAGGCCTTGATCGAACTGCGGAGCAGCCGCAGCGCTGCTTAGAGGAGGAAATATCATGGGATCTATGGGTAATGTCGGCTGGCTCTTATATATTGTCGTGATCTGCGGGATGTTTTATTTCATCGGCATCCGTCCCTCGCAGAAGGAGAGGAAGAAGCAGCAGGAGATGCTGTCCTCCGTCGCGGTGGGGGATACCGTGCTCACAAGCTCCGGCTTCTACGGAGTCATCATCGATATGACGGACGACACGGTGATCGTGGAGTTCGGGGGCAATAAAAACTGCCGCATTCCGATGCAGAAGACCGCGATCGTACAGATCGAAAAACCGGCATAGGGAGAGGACAGGAATTTATGCGGATCGGATCGTCTCGGTCCGCCTTTTTTGCGGGAAGATATCTGAGGGAAGATCAATGAGAGAGAAAGAGACTTTACTGGTAATCTTCGGCGGCAGGTCCACAGAGCACGAGGTCTCCTGCCGCTCGGTGCAGAATATCGCGAGGGATGTCGACAGGGAGCGCTACGAGCTCGTGCTTCTCGGCATCACAAAGGAGGGGGAATGGCGGCTCGCCGAGGATCTCTCCTCGATCGAAGACGGAAGTTGGAGGGAGGGGAAGCGGGCGATGCTTCTTCCGGATGCTTCTCTTCGCTCTCTCTTGATTTTTGAGAAGGACGGGAGCAGCCATCTCCAGAGGATTGATGTGATCTTCCCGGCCCTGCACGGAAAATACGGAGAGGACGGCAGTATTCAGGGGCTCTTTGAGCTCTCCGGCATCCCCTATGTCGGCTCCGGTGTCCTCGCCTCCGCGGTCTCCATGGATAAGCTCTTCACGAAGGTGATTGCCGCGCAGCCCCTCAAGAAGCTCGGACTCCGCCAGGCCCGCTGCCTTCCCGTCGATGCGGCGGAGCTCGGGAGGATGGAGGAGATTCTAAACAGGGTCGAAAAGTCCTTTCAGTACCCGGTCTTTGTGAAGCCGGCCAATGCGGGCTCCTCCTGCGGGGTGAGCCGCGTGGAGAAGCGGGAGGAGCTGCCGGATGCCCTGCGGGCCGCCGCGAAGGTGGACAGAAAGCTTCTCGTAGAGGAGATGGTCTATGGGAGGGAGCTGGAGTGCGCGGTCCTCCGCGGCCCCGATATGAAGATCCACGCGAGCGGCCTGGGGGAGATCCGCGCGGCGGCAAGCTTCTATGACTATGACGCAAAGTACAATAATCCGGATTCCGTGACGGATGTGAACCCTGAGCTTGATGCGGAGAATGCGGAGCTCATCCGAAGCGCGGCAAAGGCGATTTTTGCCGCGGTGGACGGCTATGGTCTCGCCAGAGTGGACTTCTTCCTCACGGAGGACGGGCCGGTCTTTAATGAGATCAATACGTTGCCGGGCTTTACCGCGATATCGATGTATCCCATGCTCTGGGAGGCAAAGGGCATAGGAAAGAGAGAGCTGATCCAGCGCCTGATTGACAGCGCCTGTCAAAGGCCGGGAAGCTCGCTCTGACTTCACCCTGCCTTTTTGAAAACGCGAAGGGGCGGGGATGGGATTTGCACTTTTTTTGAGAGCGGAAGACGGGGGAGAGGGAGAAAAACCCGGGAAAGAGATGATTTAAGAATTCCATAACTTTTTTTTCGATTATATTTCACACACTTTACGGGCGACTGTGCTAGGATAGGGACATAATAAATGTATGAATGATTTTCCTTTCTCCTTTTTCACAAGGCCCTGCTTCCTTCGGGAAGCAGGGTTTTGTGATTTCGGCGGGAAATCAGGCAGGGGAGATGGGGTACGGCATGAAGGTCAGGATCCTGATGGAGACCAGGCAGACTGTGGATGGGGAGACAGAGCTGATTCGGCATGAGGCCAGGGCCGTGATGCGCCTGGGGGAGGAGGACGCGGTCCTCACCTATCTTCTGGACGGCATCCATCATGAGATGCTCATCGACTTTCGGACTCCCTCCGTATCCGTGACCAGAAACTGGCAGGAGGGACAGAGCCTGTTCTACGAGAGCGGAAGGAAGCATACGGTGCGCTATGAGACTCCGGCCGGCTCTATGGACTTAAGCTTTGAGACGAAGAGTATCCTTTTGGAAAGAGGGAATTTCGCAGAAGGGGATGCGAAACTTTCACTCAGCTACCGCATTTCCCAATACGGAGAGGCGATCTGCGACTGTGAACTCAGCATTGCAATTTCACCCCTGGATATAGTAGAATAATTCAGACGCCAAGGGGATTTACAGCTGCTGCGCTGCCGGTGCTTCCGGCAGGAATATTTATCTGGAAAGTTGAGGCTCTCTATGCTTGCGATACATGCCGGGACGGTGTTGACCGCGCTCTTTTCGATTCTCTTTGTCCTTTTGCTGATTCTGGTCGCACTCTATTTCCTCGGAAGAAGGATGCAGAAGAAGCAGGAGGAGCAGCAGCCCCTCATCGAAGCGAACACGATGGATGTCTCCATCCTTGTTATTGATAAAAAAAGGATGCGGATCGCGGATGCCGTCCGGGCGGGACTTCCGGAGCAGGTCAGAGCGCAGACGCCGTTCTATCTTAAGCTCTCGAAGCTCCCGATCGTAAAGGCGAAGGTGGGACCGAGAGTCATGACCTTTATCGCGGAGCCGAAGGTTTTTGAGCTGCTCCCTTTGAAAAAGGAGGTCAAGGTCGCGGCCTCCGGGCTCTATATCCGCTCCATCAAATCCGTCCGGGGAGGCGCCGTTTCGGAGCCGCCCGCGAAGAAGGGCTTTCTCTCGGGACTCCGCGAGCGCATCGCCTCCGGGCGGAAGTAAAGGCCCATCGGAGGGACTGATCTTTATTGGTATTTTTGCTCTCAAAAGCCTTTCCCCTGTGCAGTTTGAAGGCGCAGAGGAAAGGCTTTTTGGCGGCCCTATGGAACAAGGCTTGTCTATGACCGCTCCATGCGGAAAAGAGCAGGGGAATTCTTGACATCCCATTTTCAGGATGTTAAAATGAAAGTTGCGATTTTGGCTTCATGGAGGTGCAGGGGATAAGTGTGCCCTTTTTTGGCTTGTCTCAGGCAGACGTCCCTGATTGTCAGAAAACTCAGAACCTGATTCGCGAAAAAACGATAAGAAAGCATGCTGCTTTTCTCGATTATACCGCTCAGGACGGTATATGACAAGCTTTTTTGTGAATTTCAACGAGAAGGTGGGGAAACCCGTCCGAAACAGCAGGGGTGAACGGTCAATGAAAAAAAGCAAAATGCGCCCGGTGAGAACCGGAAAAAACGTCAGAATGACTTTCTCTCAGAGCAAGGAAGTTCTGGAGATGCCGAATCTCATCGAAATTCAGAAGGACTCCTATCGATGGTTTCTGAAGGAAGGGCTGAGGGAGGCGTTCGACGACATCTCCCCGATCCAGGATTTCGCGGGTCACATGAGCCTCGAATTCGTGAATTTCAAGCTCTGCGAGGAGGAGAAGAAGTACACGATCGAGGAGTGCAAGGAGCGGGACGCCACCTATGCCGCACCGCTCAAGGTCAAGGTTCGCCTCATCAATAAGGACAAGGACGAGATCAACGAGCATGAGATTTTCATGGGAGATCTCCCTCTCATGACAGAGACCGGATCCTTCGTCATCAACGGCGCGGAGCGGGTCATCGTCTCCCAGCTCGTGCGCTCCCCGGGAATTTACTACAGCATTGACCGTGACAAACTCGGAAAGGAGCTTTACTCCTGTACCGTTATCCCAAACCGGGGCGCCTGGATCGAGTACGAGACGGACTCGAACGATGTTTTTTTTGTCCGTGTGGACAGGACGAGAAAGGTCCCGGTGACGGTCTTTATCCGCGCCCTGGGCATCGGCTCGAACGCGGAGATCATCGAGCTCTTCGGGGAGGAGCCGAAGCTGCTCGCCTCCTTTGAGAAGGATCCCTCCGACAATTATCAGGACGGTCTTCTGGAGCTCTATAAGAAGATCCGGCCGGGGGAGCCCCTCTCCGTGGATTCCGCGGAATCCCTGCTCCGCTCCATGTTCTTCGACCCGAGGCGCTATGATCTTGCGAAGGTCGGAAGATATAAGTTCAATAAAAAGCTTCATTTCAGAAACCGGATCCGCGGTCTGAGCCTCGCGGAGGACGTGGCGGATCCCGCAACCGGAGAGCTCCTCGCGGAGGCCGGGACCGTATTGAGCCGGGAGAAGGCGGAGGAGATTCAGAACGCCGGTGTCCCCTATGTCTGGATTGACGGGCCGAGCCGGAAGGAGAAGGTCCTTTCCTCCCTGCAGGTGGACGCCTCCTCTTATTTCCCGGAGGACTTCGACCTCGCCTCCCTCGGAATTCGCGAGCTTGTCTACTATCCGGCACTCCGCGCGCTTCTCGAGGAAATGGAAGGGGCTTCCGAGGCGGAGCTCCGGGAGGCCGTGAAGAAGCATATCCATGAGCTGGTTCCGAAGCATATCACAAGGGAGGATATCTTCGCCTCCATCAATTACTGCATGAATCTCGAGGAAGAGATCGGAAATTCCGACGATATCGATCATCTTGGAAACAGAAGGATCCGCGCGGTGGGGGAGCTTTTGCAGAACCAGTACAGGATCGGTCTTTCCCGCATGGAGAGAGTGGTCAGGGAGCGCATGTCCACGCAGGACATCGAGGAGATCACGCCGCAGTCCCTCATCAACATAAAGCCCGTGACGGCATCGGTGAAGGAGTTCTTCGGCTCCTCTCAGCTCTCCCAGTTCATGGATCAGAACAATCCGCTCTCGGAGCTCACACATAAGAGAAGGCTCTCCGCCCTCGGCCCCGGCGGGCTTTCCAGAGACCGGGCGGGCTTCGAGGTGCGGGATGTCCACTATACGCACTACGGCAGGATGTGCCCGATTGAGACGCCGGAGGGTCCGAACATCGGACTCATCAACTCTCTTGCGAGCTATGCGAGGATCAATGAATACGGCTTCATCGAGTCCCCCTACCGCGTGGTGGATAAGTCCGATCCGAAGGATCCGGTCGTGACGGACCGGGTGGTATATCTCGCGGCGGACGAGGAGGACAATTACCGCGTCGCGCAGGCGAACGAGCCCATCGACTCCGAGGGGCATTTCGTAAACGACAGCGTCTCCGGGAGATACCGGGAGCTGACCTCGGCCTTTCCGAAGGCGTCGATCGACATGATGGATGTCTCCCCGAAGATGGTCTTCTCCGTGGCGACCTCCATGATCCCTTTTTTGCAAAATGACGACGCAAACCGCGCCCTGATGGGCTCGAACATGCAAAGGCAGGCCGTGCCGCTTTTGGTGACGGAGCCTGCGGTGGTGGACACCGGAATGTCCGCGAAGGCCGCGGTGGATTCCGGTGCCTGTGTGGTGGCGGAGAACTCCGGCGAGGTCCTGGTCTCCGCCTCGAACCGCATCGTCATAAAGAGGGACAAGGACGGGGTGCTGGACGAGTATAAGCTGATGAAGTTCGTCCGCAGCAACCCGTCGAACTGCTACAATCAAAAGCCGATCGTCTCCCCTCATGAGCATGTGGAAAAGGGGGATATCATCGCGGACGGCCCCTCCACGAGCGCGGGGGAGATCGCCCTTGGGAAGAATCCTCTCATCGGCTTTATGACCTGGGAGGGATATAATTACGAGGACGCGGTTCTCCTCTCCGAGAGACTGGTCCAGCAGGATGTCTATACCTCGGTCCATATCGAGGAGTACGAGTGCGAGGCGAGGGATACGAAGCTCGGCCCGGAGGAGATCACCTCGGATGTCCCCGGAGTGGGGGAGGAGGCCCTGAAGAACCTGGATGAGCGCGGCATCATCCGGATCGGGGCGGAGGTCCGGGCGGGGGATATCCTGGTCGGAAAGGTCACTCCGAAGGGGGAGACGGAGCTCACGGCGGAGGAGAGACTGCTCCGCGCGATCTTCGGAGAGAAGGCGAGAGAGGTCAGGGATACCTCTCTGAAGGTGCCGCACGGCGCCTACGGGACCGTCATCAATACGATGGTTTTCACGAGGGAGAACTCCGATGAGCTCGCCCCCGGTGTCTCCGAGTCCGTCCGCATCTATATCGCGCAGAAGAGGAAGATCGGAGTCGGAGATAAGATGGCCGGCCGCCACGGAAACAAGGGCGTCGTATCCCGCGTGCTCCCGGTGGAGGATATGCCCTATCTCCCGAACGGCCGCCCGCTGGACATCGTCCTGAACCCCCTCGGCGTGCCGTCCCGAATGAATATCGGACAGGTCCTGGAGCTTCATCTCTCTCTCGCGGCGAAGGCGCTGGGGCTCGATGTCTCTACGCCCATCTTCGACGGGGCGGATGAGAATGATATCCAGCAGACGCTGATCCTCGCCAATGACTATGTGAATGAGTCCTGGGAGGACTTCTCGAAGAAGCATAAGGAGGAGCTGGACCCGGCGGTATATGACTACCTCGGAAAGCACCTTGAGCACAGGGAGGAGTGGAAGGGCGTCACGATCAGCATCGACGGAAAGGTCCAGCTTCGGGACGGCCGCACCGGGGAGATGTTCGACGGGCCGACCGCGATCGGCTTCATGCATTATCTGAAGCTCCACCACCTGGTGGATGACAAGATCCATGCGCGTTCCACGGGACCGTACTCCCTCGTCACGCAGCAGCCCCTCGGCGGTAAGGCACAGTTCGGAGGACAGCGCTTCGGGGAGATGGAGGTCTGGGCGCTCGAGGCCTACGGCGCGGCCTATACACTTCAGGAGATCCTGACCATGAAGTCCGACGATGTCGCGGGCCGTGTGAAGACTTATGAGGCGATCATCAAGGGACAGAATATACCGGCCCCCGGCGTCCCGGAATCCTTCAAGGTCCTGTTAAAGGAGATGCAGGCGCTTTGCCTCGACATGAGAGTGCTGGACGAGAAGAAGAATGAGGTGGAGATCACCGAGGATCTCTACGACGCGAACCAGGATATGCATCGTCTGCTCTCCGGCGGGGAGAACCGCTTCGGGAGAAAGGAGGAGAACTTCGCCTCCTATGGCTATACGAAGCAGGAGTTCAGGGACGGCGAGCTTGTGGACGAGGAGCCGGAGGATAAGCTGGAGGCGGAGCTCGAGACGGAGCTTGAGGAGGATCTCTCCGAGGATTCCGACTTTGCGGCAAGTCTCGGCGAGGCGGAGGACGCAGAGCCCGCGGAGACGGAGCCGGTGCTTTCACTGGACGAGGAGGAAGCCGAAGAGGGGGAGGACCCGGAAGACGGCGAAGAGCAGTAATCACAGGAGGAATAAATGGCACAGCTTGAGAATGTAAATGAGCCGATTCAGTTTGATTCGATCAAGATAGGCCTCGCCTCTCCGGAAAAGATCCTGGAGTGGTCTCACGGCGAAGTGAAGAAGCCGGAGACCATCAACTACAGGACCTTAAAGCCCGAAAAGGACGGTCTCTTCTGTGAGCGCATTTTCGGACCGGTCAAGGACTGGGAGTGCCACTGCGGCAAGTACAAAAAGATCCGTTATAAGGGCGTGATCTGCGACCGCTGCGGCGTCGAGGTGACGAAGTCCTCCGTCCGCCGGGAGAGAATGGGCCATATTGCGCTCGCGGCTCCGGTCTCTCATATCTGGTATTTTAAGGGCATCCCCTCCCGGATGGGACTGATCCTGGACATCAGCCCCAGGGTTTTGGAGAGAGTGCTCTACTTCGCCTCCTATATCGTGCTGGATGCGATGGATACGGGGCTCGAGTATAAGGAGGTCCTCTCCGAGAAGGAGTACCGGGACGCGCTGGAGCAGTACGGCAGCGGAACCTTCCGCGCCGGCATGGGGGCGGAGGCCGTTCTGGAGCTTCTCCGCGCCATCGATCTCGAGAAGGAGTATACGGATCTTCGCTCGGAGCTCGACAAGTCCTCCGGGCAGAAGAGAGCCCGCATCGTGAAGCGCCTCGAGGTCGTGGAGGCCTTCCGCTCCTCCGGGAACCGGCCGGAGTGGATGATTCTCACGAATCTCCCGGTGATTCCGCCGGATCTCCGCCCGATGGTGCAGCTGGACGGCGGCCGCTTTGCGACCTCGGATCTGAATGACCTCTACCGGAGGATCATCAACCGGAACAATCGTCTCGCGCGTCTTCTGGAGCTCGGAGCGCCCGAGATCATCGTGAGAAATGAGAAGAGAATGCTGCAGGAGGCGGTGGACGCTCTGATCGACAACGGCCGCCGGGGGCGCCCGGTCACGGGCCCCGGAAACCGGGCCCTGAAGTCCCTTTCCGATATGCTCAAGGGAAAGCAGGGGCGCTTCCGTCAGAACCTGCTCGGAAAGCGGGTGGACTACTCCGGCCGTTCCGTAATCGTCGTCGGACCGGAGCTTAAGATCTATCAATGCGGCGTGCCGAAGGAGATGGCGATCGAGCTCTTCAAGCCCTTCGTCATGAAGGAGCTCGTCAAGTCCCAGAAGGCGCACAATATCAAGAATGCGAAGAAGATGGTGGAGAGACTGGACCCGATGGTCTGGGATATCCTGGAGGGTGTGATTAAGGAGCACCCCGTCATGTTAAACCGCGCCCCTACGCTCCATCGTCTGGGCATACAGGCCTTTGAGCCGATCCTGGTAGAGGGAAAGGCGATCAAGCTCCATCCGCTGGTCTGTGCGGCCTTCAACGCGGATTTTGACGGGGACCAGATGGCGATCCATCTCCCCCTCACCCAGGAGGCGCAGGCGGAGTGCCGCTTTATGCTGCTCTCTCCGAACAATCTCTTAAAGCCCTCGGACGGCGGCGTGGTCGCTGTCCCCTCCCAGGATATGGTGCTGGGGGTCTATTATCTGACGCAGGAGAGAGAGGGGGACAAGGGAGAGGGGAAGTTCTTTAAGTCCATCAATGAGGCGATCCTCGCCTATGAGAATAAGTATGTCACCCTGCACGCGAAGATCCACTGCCGGGTGGACCGGATCGAAAGGCGGGAGGACGGCACGGAGAAGCGCTGCGAGGGAGTGATCGATACCACGGTGGGACGACTTCTCTTCAATGAGATCATCCCGCAGGATCTCGGCTTCGTCGACCGCTCGGTTCCGGGGAATGAGCTTTTGCCGGAGATCAACTTCCTTGTGAAGAAGAAGAATCTGAAGCAGATCCTGGAGAAGGTCATGGATGTGCACGGGGCGACGCAGACCGCGCTCACGCTCGATGAGATCAAGGCGATCGGCTATCGCTTCTCCACGAGAGCCGCGATGACGGTCTCCATCCACGATATGACGGTCCCGGCTTCGAAGAAGGAGCTTCTGGAAAACGCGCAGAGCACGGTGAACCGGATCATGAAGAACTTCCGCCGGGGACTGGTCACGGAGGAGGAGCGCTACAAGGAGGTCATCGACACCTGGAAGACGACGGATGAGCAGCTCACGAGGGATCTTCTGGAGGGGCTCGATAATTACAATAATATCTTCATGATGGCGGACTCCGGGGCGAGAGGCTCCGATAAGCAGATCAAGCAGCTCGCCGGCATGCGTGGCCTCATGGCGGATACGACCGGAAAGACGATCGAGCTCCCCATCAAGTCAAACTTCCGGGAGGGCCTCGACGTGCTCGAGTATTTCATCTCCGCCCACGGAGCGAGGAAGGGACTTTCCGATACGGCGCTCCGCACCGCGGACTCCGGCTATCTCACGAGGCGTCTTGTCGATGTCACCCAGGATCTCATCATCCGGGATCTGGACTGCGCGGCGGGGAGAGACACGATTCCCTCCATGGAGATCACGGCCCTCTCCAACGGACAGGAGAAGATAGAGTCCCTGGAGGAGAGAATCACCGGGAGATTCGTCGCGGAGGATGTGACGGATCCGGAGACCGGGGAGATCGTCATCCGGGCGGATCACATGGTGACCCCGAAGAGAGCGCCGAAGATCATCGCCGCCCTCAATAAATCCAGCCGCGATTCCATCCGCATCCGGACGGTTCTGACCTGCCGCTCCCGCGCCGGGGTATGCGCGAAGTGCTACGGGGCAAACCTTGCGACCGGGCAGCCGGTGGAGGTCGGAGAGGCCGTCGGCACGATCGCCGCGCAGTCCATCGGGGAGCCGGGAACCCAGCTCACGATGAGAACCTTCCACACCGGAGGCGTGGCGGGAGGAGATATCACCCAGGGTCTTCCCAGAGTCGAGGAGCTCTTTGAGGCCAGGAAGCCGAAGGGACTCGCGATTCTGACGGAGATCCCCGGCATGGCGGAGATCAAGGAGGGAAAGAAGCGGGAGGTCATCGTCACGGATGATGAGAGCGGGCAGTCGAAGACCTACCTGATTCCCTATGGCTCCAGGATCAGTCCGAAGGTCAATGAGGGAAAGAGGCTTGAGGCCGGGGACACCCTGACCGAGGGCTCCATCAATCCCCACGATCTCCTTCGGATCAAGGGAGTCAAGGCGGTGCAGGATTACATGATCTCCGAGGTCCAGAGGGTCTACCGCCTTCAGGGTGTCGAGATCAACGATAAGCATATCGAGATGATCGTCCATCAGATGATGAAGAAGGAGAGGATCAGCGAGGCAAACGACTCCGACTTCATCCCCGGCACAGCGGTGGACCGCCTCGACTTCGAGGACGAAAACGAGCGCCTTATAAAGGAAGGGAAAAAACCCGCGGAGGGAAAGCGCACGATGCTGGGAATCACCAAGGCTTCCCTGGCGACGGACTCCTTCATGTCGGCGGCCTCCTTCCAGGAGACCACGAAGGTCCTGACGGAGGCGGCGATCAACGGAAAGGTCGATCACCTCGTGGGACTGAAGGAAAATGTCATCATCGGAAAGCTCATTCCCGCGGGAACCGGCATGAGACGCTATCGGAGCGTACAGCTCTCCACGGATCCGGAGGATCTGGAGGCTAATGCCGACAGTATCTTCACGGAGGACGAAGCCTTCGATGTGAATGCGGCGGCTGTCGAGACGGCGGCGGAGGAAGAGCTTCTCGACCGGGAAATTCACAACGAGCTTTGATCTCTCTCGGAGCATATGAGCCTCCGGAGCGAGAGCGGATTTTCGGCTTTCGCCCCGGAGACTCTGAGAGAGCGCGGATCAGGAAGGAAAGCGGCGCTCTCCGCCTTGACAAAGCGGAAAATCTTTACTATATTTAGCGGGCGTGCGATTTTCGCGCGCCTTTCTTCGCGCCGGTTTTTCCTCCGGGCGGAGAAGAAAAGTCAAAGGAAAGGAGACCAAAATGCCAACATTTAACCAGCTAGTCAGAAAGGGCAGAGAGACTTCCCGGAAAAAGTCCACCGCCCCGGCGCTCCAGAGAGGCTTCAACTCCCTGAGAAAGAGAGCGACCACAAACGATGCGCCCCAGAAGAGGGGTGTCTGCACGGCGGTGAAGACCGCCACCCCGAAGAAGCCGAATTCCGCACTCAGAAAGATCGCGAGAGTCCGTCTTTCCAACGGAATCGAGGTGACCTCCTATATCCCGGGAGAGGGACATAACCTCCAGGAGCACTCCGTCGTCATGATCCGCGGCGGCCGTGTGAAGGATCTGCCCGGTACCAGATACCATATCATCAGAGGGACTCTGGATACCGCAGGCGTCGCAAACCGCATGCAGGCCCGTTCCAAGTACGGCGCGAAGAGGCCGAAGGCGAAGAAATCCTGATATTTTCGGGAAAACATTTTAGACATGGTTATGACGGATTGTTTTGGTCAACATTTCGATAGAGAATTTTTCAGAAGAAAATTCCGGGGCACTGGCCCCGCAGGGAGTTGTCCAGCAACCGCATGAAGCCCTATGGGGCAGTACCTGTGATCTGAATTTTATATTTAAGGAGGGAAGTAACGTGCCACGGAAAGGACATACTCCGCACAGAGACGTTCTGGCGGATCCGATTTACAATTCCAAGATTGTGACAAAGCTTGTCAACTCCATTATGCTGGACGGCAAGAAGGGAGTCGCACAGAAGATTGTTTACGGCGCATTCGAGAGAGTCGCCGAGAAGACCGGGAAGGATGCGCTTGAGATCTTTGAGGAGGCGATGAACAACATCATGCCGGTCCTCGAGGTCAAGGCAAAGCGGGTCGGCGGCGCCACCTACCAGGTCCCGATGGAGGTCCGGCCGGAGAGAAGACAGACGCTGGCTCTCCGCTGGCTCACCGAGTTCTCCCGGAAGCGCTCGGAGAAGACCCAGGCCGAGAGGCTGGCGAATGAGCTCATGGACGCGGCGAACAACACCGGCGCGGCCGTGAAGCGGAAAGAGGAGATGCACCGGATGGCCGAGGCCAACAAGGCATTTGCTCATTACAGATTCTAAGGGAGAGGAGGAACGACATTGGCTGAGAGACAATATTCCCTTGAGCACACGAGAAATATCGGCATCATGGCCCACATCGATGCCGGAAAGACGACTCTGACGGAGCGTATCCTCTTCTACACCGGCGTGAATCATAAGATCGGAGAGACGCACGAGGGAAGCGCCACCATGGACTGGATGAAGCAGGAGCAGGAGAGGGGCATCACCATCACCTCGGCCGCAACGACATGTCATTGGACGCCGGAGAAGGAGCACGTAAAGATTCCCGGGGCGCCGGAGTACCGCATCAATATCATCGATACCCCGGGCCACGTCGATTTCACGGTGGAGGTCGAGAGATCTCTCCGCGTTCTCGACGGCGCGGTCGGTGTCTTCGATGCAAAGAGCGGCGTGGAGCCTCAGTCCGAGAATGTATGGCGGCAGGCGGACACCTACAATGTCCCGAGAATCGCCTTCATCAATAAGATGGATGTCGTGGGAGCGGATTTCTTCCACTCCGTGCAGACCATCGTGGACCGCCTCGGAAAGAACTGCGTGATCACGCAGGTTCCGATGGGGAGAGAGGACAGCTTCGTCGGCATCATCGACCTCTTCGAGATGAGAGCCTACTTCTATAAGGACGACAAGGGAGAGGAGATCGAGATCACGGAGGTTCCGGAGGAGTATGCGGAGCTGGCCAAAGAGTATCACGAGAAGATGGTCGAGAAGATCTCGGAGCTGGACGATGATCTCATGATGCTCTATCTGGAGGGCACGGAGCCCTCCGCGGAGGAGATGAAGAAGGCGCTCCGGCAGGGCACGATTGAGGGAAGGGCGATTCCCTGCCTCTGCGGCACCGCCTATCGGAATAAGGGAGTGCAGAAGCTCCTTGATGCCGTCATCGACTTCCTCCCGGCCCCCACGGATGTCCCGGATATCCAGGGCACGGATCCGGACGGAGAAGCGGACAGCAGGCCGTCCTCGGACGAGGCTCCCTTTGCGGCCCTCGCCTTTAAGATCATGACGGACCCCTTCGTCGGAAAGCTCGCCTATTTCAGGGTATATTCCGGCACATTAAAGACTGGCTCCTATGTCTTGAACTCCACAAAGGGAAAGAAGGAGAGAGTCGGAAGACTGCTCCAGATGCACGCGAACAAGCGGACCGAGCTCGAAGAGGTCTTCTCCGGAGATATCGCGGCGGCCGTTGGCTTCAAGCTCACCTCCACCGGGGATACGATCTGCGATGAGCAGCATCCGATCATCCTGGAGTCCATGGAGTTCCCGGAGCCCGTGATCTCCGTCGCGATCGAGCCGAAGACGAAGGTCTCCCAGGGGAAGATGTCGGATGCCCTGGCGAAGCTCGCCGAGGAGGATCCGACCTTCCGCGTGAAGACAAACGAGGAGACCGGTCAGACCATCATCTCCGGCATGGGAGAGCTGCATCTCGAGATCATCGTCGACAGACTGCTCCGCGAGTTCAAGGTGGAGGCGAATGTCGGCGCGCCTGAGGTCGCCTACAAGGAGACCTTCACAAAGGCCGTGGATGCCGAGGGAAGATACATCCACCAGTCCGGCGGAAGCGGAATGTACGGGCACTGCAAGGTCAAGTTCACTCCGATGGATCCAAACGGAGAGGAGATCTTCCACTTCGAGTCGACGGTCGTCGGCGGATCGATCCCGAAGGAGTATATCCCCGCCATCGAAAAGGGAATCCGAGAGGCCGCAAACAGCGGTGTGCTCGCGGGCTTCCCGGTGCTCGGCGTCAATGCGAATGTCTACGACGGCTCGTATCACGAGGTCGACTCGAACGAGAGAGCCTTCGAGTTTGCGGGCTCCATCGCCTTCAAAAATGCGATGCAGAAGTCGGATCCGATTCTCCTTGAGCCGATCATGAAGGTGGAGATCACGACGCCGGAGGAGTACATGGGGAATGTCATCGGAGACGTGAACTCCCGCCGCGGCCGCATCGAGAGCATGGAGGATATCCCGTCCGGAAAGCAGATCAACGGTCTCGTCCCTCTGGCGGAGATGTTCGGCTATGCGACGGATCTCCGCTCCAAGACCCAGGGAAGAGCGAACTATTCCATGTTCTTCGACCACTACGAGAAGTGCCCGAAGAACGTACAGGACAAGATCCTCTCGGATCTGAAGCGCTGAGGAAAGGCCGGGAGCCTGCCGCGCGGCGATCGGGATGAGCGATAAGCCCGGAAACGCTTTGCCGCGTTTATGGCCCCGCTGCTTTTCGCAGCAATCCGCGCATTCCGCATGCCGGTTCCAAAAGCCAAAACGAGGGCGGAATGCGGAAGCGGAAAGGGCGGAGAGAGGCCCTTTTCGGAAGGGCCCGGGCCCCCGGAATGGGGGCTTGCGAAATAAAGAAACAGATGATAAAATCATAAATACTGGCTCCCCGCGGGGGGCGGTGATGTACTGCACGGAGCATGCTACGCATGCCTTGGTGCTTGGCATGATTTTCGTTGTATTACATGCAGAATCAGGAGGGTTTTTAAAATGGCAAAGGCACATTTCGAAAGAACGAAGCCGCATTGTAACATCGGAACCATCGGACATGTCGATCACGGCAAGACGACTCTGACCGCTGCGATCACCAAGGTGCTTGCGGACAGAGTGGCCGGCAATACGGCGACCGACTTCGCAAATATCGATAAGGCGCCGGAGGAGAGAGAGAGAGGAATCACGATCAACACGGCCCATGTCGAGTATGAGACGGAGAAGAGGCACTATGCCCACGTCGACTGCCCGGGCCACGCGGACTATGTCAAGAACATGATCACCGGTGCCGCACAGATGGACGGCGCGATCCTCGTCGTCGCGGCTACGGACGGCGTCATGGCGCAGACCAGAGAGCATATCCTGCTCGCCCGCCAGGTCGGTGTTCCGGCCATCGTCGTATTCCTGAACAAGTGCGACATGGTCGACGATCCCGAGCTGCTTGAGCTTGTGGAGATGGAGGTCCGCGACCTCCTCACCGAGTATGATTTCCCGGGCGATGAGGTTCCTGTGATCAAGGGCTCTGCGCTGAAGGCACTGGAGGATCCGAAGTCCGAGTGGGGCGACAAGATTATGGAGCTCATGGACGCTGTGGACAGCTATATCCCGGAGCCGGCCCGTGAGATCGATAAGCCGTTCCTGATGCCTGTCGAGGATATCTTCACCATCACCGGACGCGGAACCGTTGCAACGGGAAGAGTGGAGAGAGGTGTGCTCCACGTCGCCGATGAGGTTGAGATCGTCGGAATCTCCGAGGAGACCGAGAAGTCCGTTATCACCGGAATCGAGATGTTCCGTAAGCAGCTGGATGAGGCCATGGCCGGAGACAATGTCGGTCTTCTGCTCCGCGGCATCAACCGTGACCAGATCGAGAGAGGACAGGTCATCTGCAAGCCCGGTTCTGTGAAGTGCCACAAGAAGTTCACGGCACAGGTCTATGTCCTGACCAAGGATGAGGGCGGACGTCATACTCCGTTCTTCACGAACTATCGTCCGCAGTTCTACTTCAGAACCACGGATGTGACCGGAGTATGCATGCTTCCGCAGGGTACGGAGATGTGCATGCCCGGAGACAACACGGAGATGGAGGTCGATCTGATCCATCCGGTAGCGATGGAGGAGGGACTCCGCTTCGCTATCCGTGAGGGCGGAAGAACGGTCGGCTCCGGAAGAGTTGTCAAGATTCTTGACTAATCAGAAATCCTGAGATCCGATTTCATAGGAGGGAGCCATCGATTCTTCGGAATCGGTGGCTCTTTTCCTATCGCTTTTGACAGGAGATGGATTTCTCTTGAGGATTTTCTTTTCCTTTTGACTGTATTTTGCGCCGATTTCGTGTATGATAGGTTTGCGGTTTTCGATAAACTTCCGCCCGGCCGGGTCCGGGGGATTGCAGGATCAGAGAAGGTACTATGGACAGAAGGATAAAGGATTTAGACGACGTCAATCGGGAGCTGAGAACGGGGAAGGCGGAGGGAAGCGGGGGCCCGAAGCGGGAAGAGGAGCTCAGGAAGCTGCGAAGAGGCAGCTCCTTTATCCCACTCGACCTCTCCCGCTGGCTCAGGCCGGAGGATTTTGCGGGGGCAGGCTCCCTCCTTCGCTTTCCCGCCGCCATCCTGGCGCTCATCGTCCTCGTTCTGATCCTCGAGAGGGCGGGCTTTGGAATGAAGGGAGATCCGAGCTCCCCGTCTTCCCCCGAAGCCGCGACACAGAGCGAGCTTCCGGAGAGCACGGAGGAGACGACCGTCCCGGAGACCGAGGATCCGACGATTGTGAAGGAATATCATGACAATGTCCTGGAGGATTTCTTTAAGAGATACTTCGAAGCAAAGCTCGCGGCGGATGTAGACACGCTCTACCAGATGAGCGGCGTCACCAATCAGACAGAGGCGCAGAAGGCGCAGCTTGCCTCTCAGCTCAAAACGCAGGCCGGCTATATCGAGCGCTACCAGGACATCGCGATCTATGCCGTGAAGGGCCTGGAGGAGAATGCGAAGCTGGTGTTCATCACCTATAATGTGAAATTCCGCCGCTCCGACACCCTGGCTCCGGCCATCATGTACTGCTATATGAAGGTGAATGAGGCGAATCAGTTCGAGCTTGTGGAGAATATGAGCCCGGAGCAGGCGAAGTTCGTGAATGACTACACGACGAATCATCAGGAGGTAGTGGAGCTGATCAATTCCACGAACTCCAGGCTTTTGCAGGCTCTCTCCTCCGACTCCCGCCTCGCTGTGATCTATGACGCCTTTCAGACGGGACGGATCTATAAGGAGGATCAGTCGAAGATCGATTCCGAGGTCTCCCTGATCTCTGTCGACGGCGGCTCGGAGTCCTCCGGGGAGAGTGCGGCGGCGAACGCCTCCTCCGGGAGCGGGAAGAGCTCCGCCTCGGGGAAAAAGAGCGGAGCCGCGGGGAGCACAGAGAGCAGCTCCCCCTCCAATGACGTAATCTCCGTCGGACAGGCGCCGACAGAAGGAGGCGCTTCGTCCGCGCCCTCTGCGAAGCAGAGTGAAGCGCAGAGCGCGGGAACGACGGCGCAGGAGCAGAGCAGTGCTTCATCGGGAGAGAGCAAGAGCTCGGATGCAGGAGGAGCCGGCGAGCAGAAGAGCCCGGCCGGAAGCGGGGATGTCATCGAAGCCGGGGAGAACCCCGGGGCCTGAGCATTTCCGCGCCTTGCCCCAGCGCTTCGAATCAGCATTAAGTACTGTGTATTTACGACTCGGCTTCTGATAGAAGTGATTCGATCTGCCGTTTGCCCGTCTGTGCACAGGTCGTCTGCCGCCCCGGCGTTTAGCATCACTGTGAAGATAAGTCCCGTGTGTTCGGGACCGGGTTTTGGATAGGAACGAATCGATCTGCCGTATGCCCGTCCAACGCAGGACGCTCTCGCTCCGGCTGGCTGCGGCAGTCGGAGCGAGAGCGTCCTGGGCCGGGCGGGAAAACGGCAGGCCGCCAGAGAATAGAAGGATCAAAGACGGATGGATACAAAGGATTTTTACTTTGAGCTGCCAAAGGAGCTGGTGGCTCAGGATCCGCTCGAGGACCGCGCTTCTTCGCGCCTCCTCGTCATGGACCGAAGGAGCGGGAAGCTCACTCACAGACATTTTTATGAGATTACGGACTATTTCCGCCCGGGCGACTGCCTTGTCCTGAATGATACGAAGGTGATCCCGGCCCGGCTTCTCGGATGCAGGGAGGGGGGCGGAGCGAAGGTCGAGCTCCTTCTTTTGAAGCGGGAGACGAAGGATGAGTGGGAGTGTCTCGTCCGCCCCGGGAAAAAGCTTCGGGAGGGAGCCAGAGTCGAGTTCGGGGGAGGAATTCTGAGAGCGGAAATTCTCCGGACCGCGGAGGATGGGAGCCGTGTGGTCCGCTTCTTCTACGAGGGGATCTTCGAGGAGGTTCTGGACCGGCTTGGCGAGATGCCGCTTCCTCCCTATATCACCCATAAGCTCCGGGACAGAAGCCGCTACAATACCGTGTATGCGAAGCACGACGGATCTGCGGCAGCGCCGACGGCGGGACTTCACTGGACGAAGCCGCTCCTCGAGAGGGTGGAGGAGATGGGAGTGGAGATCGCGCGTCTCACACTCCATGTGGGACTCGGAACCTTCCGCCCGGTGAAGGCAGAGAGGCTGGAGGAACATCACATGCACTCGGAATATTATCGGATCCCGGAGTCGGAGGCCGAGAAGATGAACCGCTGCAAGTCGAAGGGCGGGAGACTGATCTGCACCGGGACGACCTCCTGCCGAAGCATCGAGTCCGCGGCGGAGGAGGACGGCAGGATCCCGGCGCGAAGCGGCTGGACCGATATCTTCATCTACCCCGGCTATCGCTTCCGGGCGATGGACGGCCTCATCACGAACTTTCATCTCCCGGAGTCCACCCTTGTCATGCTGGTCTCCGCCTTCGCCGGGAGGGAGCATATCCTCGAGGCCTATGCGGAGGCTGTGAGAGAACGCTACCGTTTCTTCAGCTTCGGGGATGCGATGCTGATACTGTGAGTTTTATTCCGGGGTCTTTTGCATAAGGATCATAAGAGGCCATGCGCTTTTTCCCTTCTTTGACGTAGCGATACTCACGGCATTCCGATGAAAATGCCATGGGACGAAGGCGGACTTCAAAGGGGAAAGGGCAGCAGCATGAGATAAGGCGTTCAGAAGAAAGAATGTCATAGGAAGATGATGGACTGGACTCAGTGGGGGCAAGAGGCTACATGATATAGGGCGTTCAGAGGGACAATATGTTATGGGAAGAGGGAGGGGCCGGAGGATGGCGGAGGAGAGCAAGAAAAGAGAGGAGATCAAAGCAGAGGGAATGGAGAAGTTCGAGGACGCGCGGCTGATCCGGGAGGCCTTCCGCGCGAGAGACTTTTCCTACAGCCCTTACTCGGGCTTTCAGGTCGGGGCTGCGCTGCTCTCGGAGGATGGGAGAATCTACCGGGGATGCAATATCGAGAATGCCTCCTACGGGGCCTCGAACTGCGCGGAGCGGAGCGCCCTTTTTCAGGCGGTCAGCGAGGGAGTGAGAAGCTTTCGGAAGATCGCGATTGTCGGCGGAGCCTCCGGAAGCGGGGAATTCTCCTACTGTGAGCCCTGCGGCATTTGCAGGCAGGCTCTCGCTGAATTCTGCGATCTTGAGAGCTTCCAGGTCCTTCTTGCGAGATCGGAGACGGACTACAGGATCTTAAGGCTCGGGGAGCTGCTTCCGCACGCCTTTCTCCCTGCTCACCTTTCGAAATAAACGGACAGAATGGATTTATCATAAAGGAGGATACCATGCCAACAGCGCACAACGCCGCAAAAAAGGGCGAGATCGCAGGAACGGTCCTGCTCCCGGGGGATCCGCTCCGGGCCAAGTTCATCGCGGAGAATTATCTGGATCAGCCGCGCTGCTTCAACACGGTCCGGAATATGCTCGGCTTTACGGGGAGCTACCGGGGGAAGGAGATCTCCGTCATGGGAGGGGGGATGGGCATCCCCTCTGTCTCAATCTATTCCTATGAGCTTTTCCATCACTATGATGTGGAAAATATCATAAGAATCGGCTCCGCCGGGGGGCTCCAGGAGGATATCGAGCTGAAGGATATCGTGATCGCGATGGGGGCGTGTACGGATTCGAACTATGCCTATCAATATGAGCTTCCCGGGAGCTTCGCGCCGATCGCGGACTTCGGACTTTTGGAGAAGGCAGTGCAGTCCGCCAGGGAGCGCGGGACAGTGCCCAGAGTCGGGAATGTCGTCTCCTCCGACATCTTTTACAATCAGTTCACGGATGTGAACCGGAAGTGGGCTTCCATGGGAGTTCTCTGCGTGGAGATGGAGGCGGCGGCGCTCTATATGAACGCGATCGCCGCGGGGAAGAGGGCTCTCGCCATTCTGAGCATCTCGGACCACCTCTTCCGGGAGGGAGAGCTGAGCGCGGAGGAGAGGCAGAACGGCTTCACGGAGATGATGGAGATCGCGCTGAATGCGGCGCTCAAGATCGATTGAGAACGGACAGGGAGAGCAGATGATCAATTATTCTGAGGACGAGAGGCTCTATCATATCGGAGTCGCGCCGTCCCGGGTGGGGAGATATGTGATCCTTCCGGGGGATCCGGGGAGATCGGAGAAGATTGCGGCCTATTTCGAGGGAGCGGAAAAGGTCGGGGAGCACCGGGAATTCGTCACCTATACGGGGAAGCTGGAGGGAGTCCCGGTCAGCGTCTGCTCGACCGGGATCGGCGGGCCCTCGGCTTCCATTGCGATGGAAGAGCTTCGGATCTGCGGCGCGGACTGCTTCATCCGGGTCGGCACGGCGGGAGGGATGGAGCTCTCCGTCGAGAGTGGGGATCTGGTCATCGCGAGCGGCGCGGTGCGCATGGAGGGGACGAGCCGGGAGTATGCTCCCATAGAGTGGCCGGCCGTCCCTGATTTTCATCTGACAGAGATACTGGTCCGGGCGGCGGAGACGCTGGGATTTCGATATCATGTCGGAGTCGTGCAATGTAAGGATGCCTTTTACGGGCAGCATAAGCCGGAGGAGCTTCCCGTGGGCTATGAGCTTCTTCAAAAGTGGGAGGCCTGGAAGAAGCTTGGCTGCAAGGCCTCGGAGATGGAGAGCGCGGCGCTCTTTACGGTGGCTTCCTATCTCAGGGTCCGGGCCGCGGCGGTCCTCTTCATCATGTCCAATCAGGAGCGAAATAAGGCGGGGCTGTCCAACCCCATAGAGCATGATACGGACCGGGCGATTCGCTGCTCTGTCGAGGCGATCCGACAGCTGATCCGGGAGGAAACGGGGAAGGAATGCCGGAAATAGAGAGAAGAAGACGCGGAAGCGCGGAAAGGACGGGATGCGGACTATGAGATATCGGAGAATATTTTTGATCGTGCTGGACTCCCTGGGGATCGGGAATGCGAGAGACGCGGAGCGCTTTTCCGACAGTGGGGCCAACACCTTTTCACATATCGCGGAGCGGGTCCCCGGGATGCAGATCCCGAATCTAAGCCGCCTGGGGATCGGGAATCTGACAAGCTTAAGAGGCATAAGTCCCGCCTCACGGCCTCTTTCCTATTATTGCAGACTGAATGAGGCGAGCAACGGGAAGGATACGATGACCGGACACTGGGAGATGATGGGCATCCGGACCGATAAGCCTTTCATTACCTTTACGGAGACCGGCTTTCCGAAGGAGCTTGTGGAGGAGCTTGAGAAGCGCTGCGGGAGGAAGGTGATCGGGAACAAGGCGGCCTCCGGGACCGAGATTTTGGATGAGCTCGGGGAGGAGCAGATCCGGGACGGAAGCATGATCGTCTATACCTCCGCGGATTCTGTCCTTCAGATCGCGGGTCATGAGGACCCCGCGATTTTCGGCCTCTCGGAGCTCTACCGCTGCTGCGAGATCGCGCGGGAGATCACGATGCGGGATGAGTGGAGAGTCGGAAGAGTCATCGCAAGACCCTATGTCGGTGAGAAAAGAGGGGAGTTCAAGCGGACCGCGAACCGTCATGACCTCGCATTAAAGCCCACGGGGCGAACCGTGCTGAATGTGCTGAAGGAGAAGGGCTATGACGTGATCTCCGTCGGAAAGATCAATGATATCTTTGTCGGAGAGGGGATCACGGAGGCGATCCGCTCCAAAAGCTCCGTAAACGGCATGGAGCAGACGATAGAGATCGCGGGAGAGCGGGACTTTACGGGGCTTTGCTTCGTAAATCTCGTGGATTTTGACGCGCTCTACGGGCACAGAAGGGATCCGGAGGGCTACGCGAGGGAGATCGAGAGATTCGATGCAAAGCTCGGGGAGCTTCTCCCGCTTCTCAGGGAAGACGATCTTCTCCTGCTCAGTGCGGATCATGGCAATGACCCGACCTTCCGGGGGACGGATCACACGAGAGAACAGGTTCCGCTCCTTCTCTATAATGAGAAACTGTCCGGGGGAGAGCTGCCGGAGCAGGAGAGCTTCGCGGTGATCGGCGCGAGCATCGCGGATAATTTCTCTCTGAGCCTGCCGGAAAACTGCATCGGAGCTTCCCTCCTTCCGCTCCTTCGATGAGAGAGCTTCCCTATTCCCCGGAGGAGCTCATGCGCCTTGCGATACGGGAGGCGAAGAAGGCGGAGCGAAACGGCGATGTTCCGATCGGCTGCCTCATCGTCTATGACGGGAGACTCCCGGGGAGCCGCGCAGATCAAAGGGCGGAGGAGCAGTCGATACGGCCCGGGGAAATCATCGGAAGGGGCTATAATCGGAGAAACCGCGACAAAAGCGCCTTAAAGCACGCGGAGATCAGCGCGATTTCGAAGGCGTGCAGGAGGCTCGGGGACTGGAGACTGGAAGACTGTACGATGATTGTGACGCTGGAACCCTGCCCCATGTGCGCGGGGGCGATCCTGCAGGCGCGGATACCGAGGCTTCTCTTCGGGGCGGAAAATCCGAAGGCGGGCTTCTGCGGCTCCGTTTTGGATATCCTGCAGCTTTCGGCGCTCAATCACCGGGTAGAGCTCCTGCCGCCGGTTCTCCGGGAGGACTGTAAAAGGCTTATGACAGATTTTTTCGGAAGGCTCCGGGCGCATTCCGTCGGAGAAGAATGAGCAGAATGGAAATGCCGGAAGAAAGATACTGAGAGAGCAGGCCTTGTATGCGGGGAAAAGAGAGGATATAGGATGAAGGAGGAGGGAGAGGGAAGAGCGAGAGGAGAGCGGGGAGAGAACGGGCATGAGGGAAAGTGCATCCTGGTCGGGGCCGGGGATTTCTTCGGCCTTCCCTTTCCTATCGGGAAAACGGATTATCTGATCGCGGCGGATGCGGGATATCTCCATCTTAAGGCGCTCTCTGTGAAGCCGGACCTTCTGATCGGAGACTTTGATTCCATGGAGCTTCCCGGAGGGAAGCGGGGCAGAGAGGAGAGGAAGGGGATCTCTATCTTTTCCGATTCGGAGAAGGCGGACTATCTCTCGCGGATCGTGCGCGGGGAGTACGAGGGCGTGGAGACCGGGAGGATCGATCCGGTAAAAAATGATTCCGACCTGCTCGCCGCCTGCCGCATCGGACTGAAAAAGGGCTTCCGGGAGTTCCACCTCCTCGGAGCGGGAGGGAAGAGGATCGATCACAGCATAGCGAACTTCCAGATCCTCGCCTTTCTCGCGGAGAAGGGATGCAGGGCCTATCTCCACGGAGAGACGGAGATTGTGACTGCGCTTCGAAACGGGAGCCGCCGTTTCTCCTCGGAGAGGAGGGGATATTTCTCCGCTCTCTCCTTCACGGATTTCTCACTGGGCGTGAGCGAAAGAGGCTTTCGCTATCTCATAGAGGATGTCAGACTCACAAACCTCCTCCCGACGGGACTTTCCAACGAATTTATCGGAGAGGAGGCGGAGATCTTCGTCCGGGAGGGCACGCTCCTGCTCATCTATGGACCGCCGTATTGAACCCCCGTCCTGGCCCTATGAAGTCGGCATGGACTTTCTTTCAACTTGCGAAGTCGCCCGGCCTTTGCTATAATCCATTTGCAGGGAAGCTTCTGGAACGTGCGCGTCTTCGCAATTTGAACCTACAAATATGACGTACGGGATTCCAAATATCTGTGATATTGATATAATGCCTTCCGTTTGGTTAAGGACTATAGAGCTATCCGTGAGGTAACCCACCTGGCAATATGCTAGGAGTCAAACGCGCAGCACGGCGCTCCGGGGCCCCTGTACCAAGAAGAGCATTCGGCTCCATATCCCGCGGGGTGTGGAGCTGCTTTTACTGTATAGGCCTCCGCCGGAAGGCGGAGAATGGATGCCGTAGGATTTCGGCATCCGAGAGGACCTGAGAGGACAGGAGCCGGCTGTCGAAGCTTTCAGAATTGCGGGGTGGGAGGCGCGGACCTTCGGAGGTTCCATGGACAGAGAAAAGTGGGATGAGCAGATTAAATGGGGACTTACGGCCTTCGCGGTGATTTCTGCGGCGGTGGGAGTCGCCTTTTTGGTATTTAACCTGAATATCATACGGGCTGGACTCGGAAGGATTCTGAATATTCTGACGCCGGTCATCTATGGGGCGGTGATGGCCTATCTCATGGCACCGGTCTATGATCTTACAGAGCGAAAGCTCAGGGAGAGGATGGAGCGCTATTTTCCGGGGAAGCGTTTCCCTCATTCCTTTGCCCGTTTCGCTGCGACCTTTTCCGCTCTTCTCCTACTCCTCCTTGTGAGCGGCAGTTTGGTCTATATTATGATTCCGGAGCTGATGAAGTCCCTGACGAGACTGAGCTCGACGCTTCCGGACAGCATTACGCTCTACTATGAGAAGATCAGCGGCCTTTTGAAATCCTATCCCGAGGCGAGGGAGGCCCTGAGCGCTCTGTATGAAGAGGCCTACGGCTACCTCTCCGGGCCCGGATCCTCCTCCGGCTCCGGCGGCGGCACGCTGATCCCGAATCTGCAGATGGCGGCGCTCTACCTCTCGAAGCTTTCCAGCGGGATCTGGTCCACTCTCACCTGGGTGAAGAATATCTTGATCGGACTCATCGTCATGGCCTACCTTCTGAACCTGAAGGAGCTGCTGATCGCGCAGTTCCATAAGCTCCTCTTCGCGCTGCTTCCGAAGGACGCGGCGCGCTCGGTGGTGGAGGAGCTCGACTATATCAACAGGATGTTCGGCGGCTTCATCATCGGGAAGATCCTGGACTCCATCATCATCGGCATCCTGACCTTTTTTGTGCTGAGCATCATGAGGATGCCCTACGCCATGCTGGTCTCCGTGATCGTCGGCATCACCAATGTGATCCCCTTTTTCGGGCCCTTCATCGGCGCCATCCCCTGTTTTGTGCTGATTTTCCTCGCAAATCCGCTCCAGGGACTTTACTTCGCCATCACGATCCTGGTGATCCAGCAGCTGGACGGCAATGTGATCGGTCCCCGGATTCTCGGAAATTCCACGGGGCTTTCCAGCTTCTGGGTGCTCTTCTCCATCCTTCTCTTCGGAGGGCTCTTCGGCTTTGTCGGAATGATTATCGCTGTCCCCACCTGGGCGGTGATTCTGAATCTGATCGCGCGGATCTCAAACCGGAGGCTGCGGGAGAAGGGGCTTCCCCTTTCCTCGGAGGCCTACCGGGAGGGAGAGCTGCCGGAGAAGAGGGCGCGGGGAGATCCGGGGAAGGAGGAGAAGGAGAGCGCAGGCGGAGAAGAGAAGAAATGATAAAGAGAGCGCATACAGAAGGAATGTATACAGAAAAAATACAAACGGAAAGGAATAAAAATGGATATTCGATACAGCGCGAATCAAAAGGATGCACGATACTATGACAGCGAGGAGCTCAGAGAGGAATTTCTGATCCAAAAGCTCTACGAGGCGGATAAGGTGCACGCTGTATATTCCCATGTGGACCGCATGGTGGTCTTTGGTTGTATGCCGGTCAAGGGAAGCGTGACGCTCGACCGGGAGATCAGCAGCCGGAAGGAGTTCGGCACGGACTATGTCCTCGAGAGACGGGAGATGGGGATCTTCAATATCGGAGGGGACGGCGAGATCAGCGCGGACGGCGTGAAATACGAGCTCTCCTATAAGGACTGCCTCTATGTCACGAGGGGCACGAAGGAGCTTAGCTTCCGCTCAAAGGATGGGAAGAAGCCCGCCAAATTCTATATGGTCTCCGCGCCGGCCCACGCCGCCTATGAGACGAAGCTTCTTACGATGAAGGAGGCGAAGCATCGGCCGATGGGGAAGAAGGAGCTCTCCAATGAGCGCGTGATCAATCAGTTCATCCATCCGGAGGTCCTGAAGACCGCGCAGCTTTCCATGGGACTCACGGAGCTCAAGCCCGGCTCGGTCTGGAATACCATGCCCTGCCACACGCATGAGAGGCGGATGGAGATCTATACCTATTTCGAGCTTCCCTCCGACCAGGTCGTATTTCATCTGATGGGGGAGCCGGATGAGACCCGGCATATCGTCATGCGGAATGAAGAGGCGGTGATCTCTCCCTCCTGGTCCATTCACAGCGCGGCGGGCACCCACAACTACAGCTTTATCTGGGCGATGGGGGGCGAGAACCAGGAGTTTGACGATATGGATCCCGTGAAGATGGAGGAGCTTCGCTGAAATAAGGGAGATTGAAAAAAGGAGAGTTTTGAAATGGCGACATTGCTGGAGAACTGGAGAACGAAGGCCTACGGAGATGAGCTGGGGAAGGAGGAGCAGAAAAAGCTCTGGCAGGAGTATTTTTCCCTGGAGAAGGGCTTCTATGAGGAGATTCTGAAGGACCCCTCCCATGTCTATGAGGGGAGCCTTAAGGAGCTCGCAGAGCATTTTAAGATCGACAGCTTCTTCTTTACCGGAGTGCTGGACGGCATCGACGAGTCTCTGAAGGGCTATCACAATCCGATCGAGAGCATGGATGAGGATACGGTCGTGACGATCGAGATCGATCCCGAGAAGCTTTACTACAATATGGTGGAGGCGAAGGCAAACTGGCTCTACGGCCTCCCCGAGTGGGATCAGATCCTCACGAAGGAGAGGAGAGAGGAGCTCTACAAGGAGCAGAAGAGGTCCGGAACGGTACGGAGGGAGGGGAGAAAGATCTATCCGAATGATCCCTGTCCCTGCGGCTCCGGAAAGAAATATAAAAAATGCTGCATGAGGGAGAATGCTGAATAATTATCCTGGCGTCAAACGGGAGAAGAGAACGGAGAAAAAACTCTAGGAAAAGGGACACAATAAGCGGAAATATACCGTAATTTCCTGTATAGTTTACCGTTGACGCTGAAAGCCCTTTATGCTAATATTCCAGTATTGTAATCAATTTCGGTTGCAATCGGATTTTGGAGGTTATCGCAATGAGAGGCACAGTAAAGTGGTTCAATAATCAGAAGGGATATGGCTTTATCTCTGATGAGACAGGCAAGGACGTATTCGTCCATTATTCCGGACTTGCGGGCGAAGGCTTCAAGTCTCTGGAGGAGGGACAGGCAGTGGAGTTCGATGTCGTGGACGGCGCGAAGGGGCCCCAGGCTACGAACGTGGTGAAGCTTTAAGTTTTCTCTGATAGATTGATTTTGATAGGATAGATCAAACTTTACTGTCAATACAGCTTGCAGTATCCGTTTATGCCCATAGAGCGCAAAGAGCGAATTGCAATCGAATCGAAACGAGGAATGAGAAGCGGGGCGGTGCCGAAGGGCGCCGCCCTTTTCGTCTCTCCTGCTCCGCTTTGGAGAGCAGAATCAGGAGGTCTATGAAGAGATCGACGAGGAAACTGAGTCTTTACGGCATGCTGCTTGCGCTCTCCATCGTGCTCGGCTATGTGGAGTCCATGATTCCCATTCCGCTCGGGATTCCCGGTGTAAAGCTCGGCATCCCGAATATCGTGACGGTAATCGCTCTCTATTCGATCGGAGCGCTTCCGGCCTTTTTGATTACTCTTCTCAGGATTCTCCTGATCTCCGCGTCCTTTGGGAACGGCGTCACATTCCTTTACTCTCTCTCCGGCTTCCTTCTGAGCTTTTCCGGGATGCTCTTTCTCAAAAAAATCGGCGGCTTCTCCCGGGTATCGGTGAGCGTTGCAGGCGGAGTTTTACATAATATCGGACAGATTTTCTCCGCCGTTCTCCTTCTCCGATCCGCTGCCCTCTTTTCCTACCTCCCTGTGCTCCTTCTCGCCGGCGTCCTCTCCGGGGGCGTCATCGGGCTCCTCGCGGGGCTTGTGACGGAGCGGCTTGGAAAAAATCTGCTTGACAAATGAATTCCTCGCCCTATAATATCCATCATAGATGAATAAATATCCATTTTGAATTTGCGGGAGGATGCTATGAAAAAGTTCTTGACAGCGGCGATGGCGGTAATGACGGCGCTTTCTCTGGGGGCCTGCGCGTCCTCCGCCGCAAAGAGCGGCGGGACGGAGAGCGCAAAGGATGCGTCTTCGGAGAGTGCGGGGGAGGCAAAGGCGGAGGGAAGCTATGCCGGGAAGACCCTGATCATGGCGACGAATGCGGAATTTCCTCCCTACGAGTATCATGAGGGGAAGGATATCGTAGGCATCGATGTGGAGATCGCGAAGGCGGTCGCGGAACAGATGGGGGCGAAGTTTGAGGTTTCGGACATGGCCTTTGACGCGATTATCTCCGCAGTGGACTCCGGGAAGGCGGATTTTGGCGCGGCGGGGATGACGGTCACGGAGGACAGGAAGAAGAATGTCGATTTCTCCGATACCTATGCGACATCCGTGCAGTCCGTCATCGTACCGGAGAACTCCGACATTAAGTCGATCGATGATCTGAAGGGGAAGAAGATCGGCGTGCAGCAGGGAACGACCGGGGATATTTATGCGACGAAGGACTACGGAAAGGATGCCATTCAGCCCTTCCCGAAGGGAGTGGATGCGGTCCTTGCGCTCGGAGCGGGGAAGGTCGATGCGGTCATCATCGACGGAAATACCGCAAAGGCCTTTGTGGCGGACCAAAAGGGGCTGAAGCTTCTGGACAGCGCCTATGCGGAGGAGGAATACGCGATCTGCGTAAAGAAGGGGAATACAGAGCTTAGGGACGGCATCAATGCGGCTTTAAAGGAGCTCAAGGCGTCCGGGAAGCTTGATGAGATCGTCGCGAAGTATATCAAGGCGGACTAAGCGAAGGCTGTATCAGGGCGGAATGAGCCAGAGAGAGCGGAGGACAGCTTGAATTTTATCGACAGATTCTATGTGGATTTTGTGAAGGATCAGCGCTGGATGGACCTCTTCGGGGGCCTTCTCAACACCATGACCATCACGGTCTTTGCCCTTCTGATCGGCGTGGCGCTGGGGCTTCTGATCGCGATCATCCGGACGACAGCGGACAGGACCGGAAAATGGAAGATCCCGGATTTCTTTTGCAGGATCTATCTGACCGTAATCCGCGGGACGCCTACGATGATTCAGCTCATGATCTTTTATTACTGCATCTTTGTGGGGCGCTTTTTCTCCGGTGTCTTCGTGGCTTCCATCGCTTTCGGACTGAACTCCGCGGCCTATGTGGCGGAGATCATCCGCTCCGGCATCCTCTCGATTCCGGCGGGGCAGATGGAGGCGGGCCGTTCTCTCGGCTTTAACTATGTGGAGACCATGCGCTATATCATCATGCCGCAGGCTTTTAAGAATGTGCTTCCGGCGATTTTCAATGAGTTTATCGTCCTGATCAAGGAGACCGCGGTGGCAGGTTACGTCTCCGTCCGGGATTTGACGAAGGGAGCCGACAATATCCGCGCACAGACCTATGACGCCTGGCTTCCGCTCCTTGCGGCGGGACTGATCTATCTGATTCTGACGATGTTCTTTACGACGCTGGAGAAGAAGCTGGAGAGGAGGCTGAAGCAAGGTGAGCGCTAGGACGGGAGAGGGAGAGGTTCTGATCCGGGTGGAGAAACTCGGAAAGACCTTCCGGAAGCTGGAGGTGCTGAAGGAGATATCGACGGAGATCCGAAAGGGAGAGGTGCTCTGCCTGATCGGCCCCTCCGGTTCCGGGAAATCCACCTTTCTCCGCTGTCTCAATCTCCTGGAGAAGCCGGACAGCGGGAGAATCCTCTTCGAGGGGGTGGACATCACGGATCCGAAGACGGATATCGACAAGGTGCGGCAGAGGATGGGCATGGTCTTTCAGCAGTTCAACCTCTTCCCGCACATGACGATCCTCGAGAATCTGACACTTGCGCCGATCCGGCTTCTCCACAAGGAGAAGGAAGAGGCGGAGGGAGAGGCGATGGAGCTCCTAAAGCGAGTCGGACTCTCGGAGAAGGCGAAGAATTATCCGCTCCAGCTCTCCGGAGGGCAGCAGCAGCGTGCGGCGATCGTCAGGGCACTCGCGATGAAGCCGGATGTGATGCTCTTTGACGAGCCCACCTCCGCTCTTGACCCGGAGATGGTAGGAGAGGTTTTGCAGGTCATGAGAGATCTCGCCGGGGAGCATATGACCATGGTGGTCGTGACGCACGAGATGGGATTCGCGCGGGAGGTCTCGGACCGAGTGATCTTTCTGGAGGGAGGATGCTTCCTGAGTGAAGGAGCTCCAGAGAGCTTTTTCTCTCATCCGGAGAACGAACGGCTGAGAGCCTTTCTCTCCAAGGTGCTGTGATTTGAGCTTCAAAAGGGGAAAGCTTTTTCGGGCTTTTCAGGGATGAGATTTTCGGGCGGCCATTGGCCGCCCTTTTTTCGCTGCGCTCTGTACTTGAGATTCGGCCTTAGATTAGATAGATTAGATTAGATAGGAGTGTTTCGATCCGCCGTTTGCCCGTCTAACGCAGGACGCTCTC
>NZ_KI273098.1:0-23774 GCF_000469565.1 Oribacterium sp. oral taxon 078 str. F0263
CGGGTCTGGATAATTACCCGTTCCTCAAATGTAAGATGTTGTCCCTTTTTCCTTTCAGTTGTAGTAGACTGTAGTTGATCCATAGAGATCTCTCCTTGTAGGTTGTTTGTTCGCAACTACATTCTACTAAAGGAAAGACTCTATGGATTTTTCAATGTTCAGGTGTTCAGGTTGATTTTACAATCCGCGGCGGCAAGTCTGCCTTTCAGCCAACGCCCCATAATAAGCTCATCTCCAACAGCACTGAACTGCTTATTATTATCGCTTGTTGTGTGTGCCTTGAACCAATAGCCGTCATCCGTAACAACAAAGAATGGTTTATTCTTTTCCGGGTATCCTTCCATCTTGTAAATATCTGCACCCACCGTCAGCTGGGTCTCATACCAATCGCGAGCTTTTCTCTTGCTCCGAGGTGCCGCATAGCAGACATTGATGTTTGATTTTGTAAAATGTTTTCCATCATCCATGTGCCGTTCATCCGCTCTGGGAACCTTAAGCTGAAGCAAGAACGAAACATATGCCCTGCATCTTTCATAAAACGCCACATTTGTCTGAGGGACCGATGTCACGAGTTCTATACCGTTGAGGGCAGTATTGACTTCCCTAATAAGCGGCATTCCCTTTATCTCAGCAATATTTTCAGAGCATATCGGCTCATTAAGTTTCCGTATGTGTTTGTCAATATCAGCCAGTTCTTTTTCGTCTGTTGTAATTGCCGAAAGCTCATACTGCCGCCTGTTGGTCGCCTCAAGTTTAATAGCACCAAGGTTTGCCGACCCTATTATTGCCGAGATTGGCTTTCCCTCTTTGTAGAAGCAGTATACCTTTCCGTGATACTTGAATGCTTTGACAATCCGTATTTCTCCGATGCCTGACTCCCGCCATTTCTGATTGAGTTTGATTGCCGTATGATAGGCTCCTTCCGGAATTCCATCAACAAAATACATTCCTATCGTAAGGCGAATATGCTTTATGTCCCATTTATCCACCAACATCTCAAGTTCAGAGATTGAGGCCGCTGATGTATATCCGACAGCAATTTCAACAGAATCTGATTTTGAGATCTGTTCTCCAAAAGTATCGATTATGGTTTCTTGTCCTTCTTCCGTGCCAAGAGGAAGAATATTTGAATAGAGTAGCTCCATATCACACCTCCGTAAAGCTTTGTTGCTTTTCTTTTTTTCCTCTTGTTTTTCTTCTGACACCGAGGTACTTGCCGCTTTTTATTCTGGCGTCCTTCGGCTTTTCCGCATCCGCAGGGATTGCCCAGTACGAACCAATTTTCACAGCTCCCGGTATCCGATCACCTGCACAAAGCGTTTGTACTCTGCGAACCGATATTCCCCATTTGTCTGCTGTTTGATGAAGAGATAAGTATTCCATAGCAGCCTCGCAATGAACCCCAGTTGGCATTCTCTAATCGCTATAAAAAGCTATAATATATTATAAGCTAAAGCGCGAATAATATCAAGGATCGTGACTACATCCCCCAATGAGCCATCACACACAAACTTATCGGGAATATATTAAGTGGAAAATGGCACTATTACCCGCCTTTCCAAATCGTTTCCCGATAATAATCCAGTACCGGGCGAGCAGTGTCCCGATGGATGGTTTTCCATCGGAACGGTCTCGTTGGGATATCCCAAACCCTTAAGATCGCACTTTGTGCGGCTGCGCGTTTCTTGCGAAACGCTTATATTGACTACAGGAAGATCTCCAAATAATAAAAAAGAACGGAGCCGGACACCGGCAAAATCCGGTATCCGGCTCCGATAGGTTAATGCTGTTTTTCCTGCTGTCTTGTCTGTTGTTCTTCTTTATTTTCAGCTTCGTACAGGGAATCCATATTGCGCTTGGCGATCAGAAGTTCCTGTGCCTCATCCCGGATTTTCCGGTACTCTGCGTAGGCAGCCTTCTTGCCGGAGAGGATCTCCGCGTACTCTGCGGAAAGTTCTTTTACCTTCGGGATCTTCTTTACACCCAGCTCGTCAAAAGCCTGCTTGGCTGCCTTGTGGAGTGTGATTTCCTCGCGGTGGGCTTCAAAGAACTTCCGGCTGTAGCTGGCCTTCCGGTAGGACTCATAGGTTTCCCGGGTCTTGGAATAGTTGATTATGTGCTTCTTCAGCGTCGCGATCTCCGCGAGCCGCTTCTCCGATGCCTGAATGGAAGAGAGCAGTGCGTCCCGTTTTTCCATTTTCTCTGAGGCGAGTTCCTGCAGCTGATCCAGATTTTCGATTTTATGATCCCGGAGAAAGAGGAGGGTCTTGGACATCTGCTTCAGGTTGTAGACGGAGGCCCAGCGGGCATAGCCGGCTCCCTTTTCCTGGAGTTTTGCCTGGATATCGATCAGAAGATTGACGGATCTTTCTTTACGATGAGCGGCCTGCGCTACAGGTTTTTGCCTTGCTTCTCCTGCAATGGCTGCGCGGATATCCGCCTCCGTATAACCCTCATCAAGAGAAGAAAGACGGATGAACCGTTTCTGTGACTTTCCTTTTATGGCAGTGTGTTTTCCGCACTTCACTTCATATCCAAGGCGCTCCATTTCAAGGAGGAAAGCATCAAAATCCTTCGGCCTTTTATGAAGCGCACGATCAATGTCGCTGCAGATCGCGGACCGGAAGGTTTCCCGTTTCGGATAGGTGGTGCGCTTTTGCCGTTCAGAGTATGGCGCCGGTGTAATGACCGATAGACCATTTTCCAGGCAAACAAGATCGCTCACCCGCTGAAGTGCCAGACCTGAGAACCAGAAATCTTTAAACTTTCTGCTCCCGTCCATGGCTGTGGAATTAAACACAATGTGATTGTGAATGTGCGCCCGGTCCGTATGTGTTGCCACGATGAAGGAATACTTCCCCTTTGTAAACCGCATAGCCAGCTCATGCCCCAGGCGATTGGCTTCTTCCGGAGTGACTTCACCGGGCTTGAAAGACTGCCGGATCTGATAGGCGATGACATCGCTCTTTTGGGATTTCCCGGTAATCTGCAGATACAGTCTTTTCTGCAGAAGGAATTCTTCATCCACCGTCATCGGATCGCAGCCATAGGCCGTGACCAGTTCCCCTTTTTCTGTTTTCTCCGGATTCTTCGCGTAGTCCGTCCGGTCGCCGAGGCTCTGCGCTATCGTACGTCCCTTGTTTGCATGAAGCGCAATCAGTCTTGTCGCTGCCATTAGATTCTCCTCCGTAAACGCTCAATTTCATTACAGCACAATACTTCCGAATGAAAAAATACGGGGATCGCACCGGAATTCATCCGGCACAATCCCCGACTTCTCGCGCATTACTGTATTGCTGCCATTCTTGCCAGGATCTCTTTGGCGTTTTCCCAAATCTGATCCTGTTTGACCTGCAGATCCGCGATGTCCGCGCCATAGATGCTGCCGGTCGCATTTGCCTTTTTGGCTACTTGGTTCAGATTGTTGGTGGCGTTCCGGAGAAGATGAATCATCTCATGAATATCGTCCATATCAAGCTTCACGATATAGCCATCCAGCGTCTGCTTGCGGACATAGGCGCTGCGGTTTTTCACGCCGGCTTCCGCCATCTTTTCCCGGAGCCTGTTCATTTCCTCCGGCGTCCAGAGCACATGAATTTCCTGATTTCGTTCTTTCATACTCTCACCGGCACCTCCTCTTCTTTACTTCGTCCGAAAACGTGTTTTCTGGTTTTGCCTTCCGCCTCTCTGGCTGCTTCCGCCTGCCGTTCCTTCAGTGCTTCCAGGACGGAGCGGCGTTCTTCGGATGCCTCGGATTCTCTTGACTGCTGGCGCAGCGCTTCCGCCGGATCCGGCTGGGGCATGTTGTTGATGATGCCGTCCAGAGAATTATCGTTCTGTTCTACTGCATCCTCTACCGACCGAAGTGCTGCCCGCTGCGGATCCCGTTCCGGAAATCTCTCCGGATGCAGAATGATCTCGACTCGGTCGCTGACCTGCGGATCGTCGAACACGACACCGTTCAACCATTCTTCACACTCGTGCCAGCCGCCCATGGTCAAAAGATTGCCGTATGCGCCATAGAAACGAAGATTGTCTTCCGTGCTCTCCAGTGTGTCCAGCACATAGCCGGCGGCTTCCATCGCCGCGACCAGCTGATCCTTTTCTGCCGGGTGATCATGCAGTGGCTCGGTGTGGGCTTCATCCCATTTACTCATGCTCGTCCTCCTCATCTTCGTCATAGACGGTGAAATCGACAGCGTAAAATTCCGTGTCGGTGATGCTTTCCAGTTTCTTCACCATGCTCAGGCACTGGGAAATCAGTTCCATGTCCTCCATCATCCCCATCTCATTCATGAGAGAGAGGACCGCCGTGCGGCGAGTGGATGTGTCAAATGCGCGGAGCAGGGTAATCTCTTCAACGGTAAACATTTATCTCGTTTCCTCCTTTGGTTTACGTGTTTTACGGGATGCATTTGTTCCCTTGGTGGGTGTTCCCTTATCTTCGGGTTTCTTAGCTGTGAGATTTTTCAGGACAGACTTCTTTTCTTTCTGAATGTCCTGTTCTCCTGATCCAATGTCATGTTTCTGCGATTCCCGGACTTCCTTTTCCGTAAATCTCGCCGGGGCAGGGCGGAGTTCATAATCGCTGACCTGCTTTTCGGTGAGGGGCTTCGGATACTCGATATAGCCCCATGCCTGGATCATGCCGTTTTCCACGGGGATGCGGCTGTCCGCGTCGTAATTGTGGATTTCCACCGGTTTGTTATTCGGCGGTTTCGGAAATGTCCCGATGTCAACCGGACGCTGGGTGGAGTAGTAGCGGTAGAAACCGTTTTCCTGCAGTCCCGGCACCGGCAGCTCTGGCTGTGGTGCTTCCTGCACATCCAGCCCCATTTCCTTCTGCAGGATCTGAAGCTGCGCATCGATCCCGGTGATCAGCTCATCCGCCGCCATGCGGATCCGGTCGAGGGAAGCTTTCAGCTCCGGCGTATCCTTGCCAGCCGACCAGCCGGCGATATAGGCAAAGCTGTAATCGCTGGTCTCAATGCCGTAGTGCTGGGCGACAGTGTAGGCGACCGATTCCGCCTCGACCTCTTTGGCATTTTTCGTGAGCCTTGGTTCCTCCGGCGGCAGTTCCTTCGGATCCTTCGAATGCAGATGCTCGTGGGTCATCTCATGGATCAGCGTCTTGATGGTCTGGATCTGGCTCATGCCTTCCTGCAGAGCGATCCGGTGATCCACCGTGTGGTAATATCCCTTCGCACCGGAGTCGATCTGCTCAAAACCGATGGGAACCGGACAGGTGCGCTTCAGCGCTTCCAGGAACATATCGTACTGGCGGACATCGCCGGTCAGCTCATTCACGCCGATGGAAGGGATCGGTCGGCCGTCGGTCTGGGAAACATCGAAAACATTGACCACCTTGAAGGCCGGCACCATGATTTCCTTCAGCTCTGTCGCCTTCGTCCCGTCCGGATTCATCCGCGCCTGTCCGGTGGAAGGATCCACCAGGGCAACCTCCACCTTTTTCTTATAGGGTGTCGGCGCCAGAATCCGGATGCCGGTCTCACCTTTCTGCACCTGGCGGCCGAACTGATTCTTCCAGGCCGTGTAGCCGGCCACCAGGGTGGCGTCCGGCTTCTGCATGGCGATCAGGATCGTGTTGACGAGGGAATAGTTGTGGAACTTGGACAGGCACTTCAGGTATTCCTTGAACTTGGCGCTTTCCATGAGCTCGTGGATACCGGCCTCCAGTTTGTCGGTGATCTCCTTTACCTTGTCGAGCTGGGAAGGATGCGGCGCCTTGCTGTTTTCTTTTTCCGCCATCATTTCCCGCCTTTCCGGTCCTCAAACTCCATGGAAAACCGCGGCCTGCCGTCGTCTTCAGTGGAAAGCAGGAGATCGGCGTTGTAGGTCCTTCCGGTCTTCTGGCTCTTGCAATCTTTCAGACGGACCCGCCCGTCCCGGAGGAGCTTTTCCGCGATCTGGCCGGTCATGCGCTTTCCGATCTTCGTGAAATAGGCGTTGTCCTTCCACAGCACGAACCGGCATTCCCGTTTGCTGCAAAACCACCCTTTCTGCCGTTCCAGCACCTCTGCGCCGCAGTGCGGGCAGGTGCCGATTACTTTGTTTCTGCTCATCAGTGCATCCGCTCCTTTCACTTTTTTATACGTTGAAACCAGTCCGGCGATCATGCCTTCGATGCCGTTCATAAACTCCTCCGCGCCGAGTTCCCTGTGCTCAACCTGCAGGAGCTTCTGCTCCCATTCGACCGTCATGGACGGGGACTGGATCTGCTCCGGCATGACCGTGATCAGGGATGTTCCCTTATCCGTCGCCACGAGCCGGCGCGTCTTCCGGTCGCCCTTCCGCTCAATGAATCCGCGCTGGACCAGCTTTTCGATGGTGGCGGCGCGGGTGGCGGGAGTGCCCAGGCCTTTGCGTTCCGCTTCGTCCGGGGTTTCTTCTGCACCGGCAGTCTCCATAGCAGAGAGAAGCGTGTCTTCCGTGAAATACTTCGGCGGAGAGGTCTTGCCTTCCTTCACTTCCGCGGCTTCAACATTGACCAGGCTTCCTTCCGCCGGCACGGGACCTGCAGCTTCCTCATCCTTCGCTTTCTCCGGATAGAAATGCTGCCAGATGGCTTTCCAGCCAGGTGTGAGGATGGTTCTGCCTTTTTTGATAAATTCTTCGGCTCCGGAGGTGAGCCGTACGGTTATTTCCGCATAGCGGTGATCCTCTGCCGCAGCGGAGAGAAGACGCGCGGAAACCAGCTGAAGAACCGCCTTTTCGCCGGCAGACAAGCCGTTTAAGTCGCTGCCCGCCATGGTCTTTGTGGGGATGATCGCGTGGTGGTCTGTGACCTTGCCGCTGTCAAAGATCGATTCCGGGCGGGCAGGTTCGATGCGAAGCTCACTGCCAGCGAAGCTGTATTTCCCGGCGACGGAAGTAATCAGCTCCGGCAGCATTTCCCGCATATCGTCCGTGAGGTAGCGGCTGTCGGTCCTGGGGTAGGTGACCAGCTTCTTTTCATAGAGGCTCTGGGTGTAATCCAGGGTCTGCTGGGCTGTGAAGCCAAGGATTCGGTTCGCGTCGCGCTGAAGGCTGGTCAGGTCATAGAGAAGAGGTGGCTTCTCCAGCTTTTCTTTTGTCTCAACCGTCCGGATCATGGCCTTTCCCTCCTCCAGGCAGAGCGCGGCCAGGTTGTCCGCATCCGTCTTTTTCGCGTAGCGGGGACTTGCCGCCGTGACTCCACCTGCCGTGATCTGCACGGTCCAGAAGGGCTCCGGGCGAAAGGCAGCGATCTTCGCGTCCCGTTCCACCACCATGGCGAGCGTCGGCGTCATCACGCGTCCGACCGCCAGCGTCTGTCCATACAGGCATGAAAAAAGCCGGGTGGCGTTCATTCCGACGATCCAGTCGGCACGCTCCCGGCAAAGGGCTGCCTCGTACAAGGCATCATATGCAGTTCCCGGCTTCAGCTTCGCGAAACCTTCCCGGATGGCCGCGTCCTCCATACTGGAGATCCACAGCCGTTCAAAGGGCTTCTTACACCGGCACTGGTTGTAAACCAGGCGGAAGATCAATTCTCCTTCACGTCCGGCATCTGTGGCGCAGACGAGGCTCTCCACATCCGGCCGCTCCATCAGGCCTTTCAGGATCTGATACTGCTTTCTGGTCCCGGCAGAGACTTCGTACAGGAAGTTTTCCGGCAGGATCGGCAGGTCCTCCAGCCGCCATTTGGTATAGCGTTCATCATAGCGCTGCGGCGCGGAGAGCTCCACCAGGTGGCCGACGCACCAGCTGACCAGGTATCCGTTTCCCTCGAGATAACCATCCTGGCGCTTCGTCGCGCCGATCATGCGGGCCAGGGACTGGGCAACCGAGGGCTTCTCGGCAATGACAAGTTTCATGGGGTTGTTCCTCCTTCTTCTGATTTGGGCAAAAAGAAAGCACCCGCAGGAGATTGTCCTGTGAGTGCTATGTATGAGATAAAAAGGCTCGATTTTGTTAATGCTTAAGCATGGTGGTCGGTCTCCAGGCACCACTTTGCGATTTTTCCAATCAGATCCGCATCAATTTTTCCATAGGGGATCCGGATGGTTCCTTTATCCGTGCTGTATTGCTGCAGTTCATCTGCGAAGGCCGCAACCGCTTCTGACCCCGGATAAAAGCCGATATGATTTTTGCTTGCTGCGAAGTGGCAGATGTTATGGCTCTTCCAGTATGTCGGCATGCTCCACGATATACGCTCCTCCGCATCAGGGAGCGCAGCTTTGAGGATCCTTCTCACCTCGAGCAGATCCGCTCGCTTTTCCTCATCCTGCGTCAGGATATATTCGTCAATTGTTGCCGGTTTCTTACCGCAGTAATGGCTCTGATTGATGTTTTTAAATTCTCTGCCGCAGTTCGGAGATTTCCACATGATAACTCCTTTCAAACAAAAACCCTGGCATGTTAAATCCCATATGCCGCTATTCCCGCCGCAGCAGACAGGCAGATCAGCAGTATAGGCGATATTCCGCCTTTTTTCACCCTTCTGGATCCAAAGTATATGACTCCAAGAACTACAGTCAGAATCAAAGGACGGATCAGAAGGATATGATCCTGGAGAATGATTCCGTTTTTAAAGATCATGAACACACCCGTTGCCAGGATGATACCGATCATACAGGGCTTCAGGCCGCGAAGTACCGCCTGTACATAGGGATTTTTCAAAACTGTCTTCAGTAGCGCCGTAATCAGCAGTATGATGATAAAAGAAGGCAGCACGACAGCAAGCGTCGCAATCAGGGAACCGGGGATTCCGGCCTGGGAACTGCCCACATAGGTAGCCAGGTTTGCCATGATCGGTCCCGGTGTGCTTTCGCTCACGGCAATCATATAGGTCAGCATCTCCTCATCCAGCCATCCGTAGGATAGTACGACATCGCGGATCAGCGGGATCGCTCCGTACGCGCCGCCGAAAGCAAAGCAGCCGACCTTGAGAAAACCGGCAAAAAGGTCCAGAAGGATCATGCTCCGGCACCTCCCTTCGCCGCAGGCTTTTCCGCCATATAAATGATCAGGCTGGTGAGCCCGGCTGACAGCATCAGGATGATGGAAGAGAACCGGAGAGAAAAGAGATTGATCATCAGCATTGCCGCAAAAGCACAGAACATGAAGGCTCGTGGCATCCGCTTCTTTGGCATCTTTTTAAGCATTTTGACTGCCGCATCCAGAATCAGAATTCCGACAGCGATCTTGATTCCCTGAAACGCATGGGCGATCCACCGGATCTCAAGAAAGTGATCCAGAAACATGGAGATCGCGAAGATGATGCAGAAGGAGGGAAGTATCATACCGATCGTCGCAGCCAGAGCTCCTCTGAATCCTTTCTGTTTATATCCGACGTAGGTGGCGCAGTTGATGGCGATCGGACCTGGTGTGGATTCAGCGATGACGGTGATATTCATCATCTCGTCATGAGTGATCCACTGTTTTTTCTCTACACACTCGTTTTCGATCAGGGAGATCATGGCATACCCGCCGCCGAATGTGAAAAGCCCGATCCTGGCAAAACTCAGAAACAGGTCAGAAAGAATGTTCATTTTCTGCCTCCCGGTACTCACACTGACAGATTTCAGGATCCCGGCAGAGCTCCCGCGACTGCCTCTTCATCTCGTCAAAAGCCATGCTCAGCTCATCGAGAGCCTCCTGTCTCGGCAGATAATGGATATGGTAGCCATATCTCTCTCCATAGACGAGCCCGGCTTCGCGCAGCACCTTCATATGCTGGGATATGGCGGATTCTGTGATTCCCAGTTTTTTGGAAAGGGAACGTACGCAATGCTTCCGGATCAGAAGCTGTTGAAAAATGGAGTATCTGGTGGGTTCACCCAGGGCTTTCAGATACAAAGATATGTCCATACATCACCTCTTTGATTAAGTGCTGGCTAAATTATATCTTCGTGCAGTGACTTAGTCAACACTTAATTACTCTGGGTCCTATGTATCGAGGCGGATCTCGCCGCCTCTTTCCTTAGTCAGGGTTTTTAAAGATCCGGCCCCTTGGTCTTCGCTTTTGCCTTCACCTTCGGCTTCTTATCCACGGAGAGCTTCTCTGCCGTGTCCTTCACGAGGGCATCCAGCTTTTCCCTGGCGGATTCCCTGGGTTCCGCGCTTTTCTCCTGCGGGGCCCTGGTCTTGTAGGCCTCGACCATGCTCTTCAGCTCCCGGTTCGGGATCTGGGTCTTCGTATCCTCCCAGATGTTCTTTCCCTGCTCGTCCTGACCCTTCAGGACCGGCTTAGTGACCACAGTGGTGCCGTTCGCCGGGATCTTTGCCCAGAGGCCTTTTCCATACTGGTTCTCGTGAACGGCTTTGGAGGGCAACACGAAGCTCGCCCAGGGCGTCTTGTCTGCTTTGTCCGCGTTCGGGATCATGATCCGGGTGAAATCCCGGCCGTCTTTGGCGGTAAAAGGTTCTGCGAGGCCCTTGCCGAACTTGATTGTGACCTCCTCTCGCTTTGGTGCCTGGCTTTCTTTGCCTTCTGTAGCTTCTTTTGCCAGCTGTGCCTCGGCTTCCTGCACGAAATCCGGCACCTGCGCGTCATTTCTTGCGTTTTCAGGCATTGTTTCTGTTCCTCCTTCGTAAGTTTGATGATCATCCGCGACGTGCAGGATGTCCTCCGCCGTCATGGAGATGATCTGGTTGCTGAAGTCTGCCAGCTGCGCCTCCCGCATGCTGCAGTAGCTGCCGCTTCCGCCGCCGATCACGATGTGGTCCATGCAGGGGATCCCCAGGATCTTGCCGGCTTCGATCACCTTCTTCGTTAGCTCGATGTCTTCCCTGGAGGGGCTGACGTCGCCGGACGGATGATTGTGCAGGAGCAGGAAGGAACCCGCATTGGAGAGGATCCCCGCCTTCAGGATGTTCGGGATCGCCGCGATGGAAGTGCTTAGGTCCCCGACGCTCACCACATGGAAATTGATCGGTTTAAGCCGGTTGTTCATGTTGATGACGCAGAGGACCTCCCGGTCATACTGCGACATTTCCCGCCGCATCACATCCAGCGCGGCCATCGGGGAGGAGAGTGGCTGGTCCGAAAAAAGCGGATGCCCCTCCGTGAGCCGGATGCAGACTTCCTTGAACTTATAGCGTTTCTGTGCTTCCTTCTCCGCCATTTTCCTTCTCTGCCTCCCTATATTCGATGGTGATCCGGAGGACTTCGTCGGCCGGCATGAAGCGGATATAGTCGCGAAGCTCCTCCGGTGTCATGACTACGGTCATCACGCTTCCTCCGTTTCTTCCGGGATGCCGCCGTCCGCATCGGCATCATCCCCGAGGAGCTCCGCCTCGTAGGGATCGTCGCCGTAATCACCGTCATTGACAGGCTCCTCCTCAGCATCCCCGGCGCTGTAATCCTCTTCATCCTCGTCGTCGCTGTAGTCCGCGTCCGGGTCAGGTGCGGATGCCGCCTGTTTCTTCTTTTTCGTCTGCAGGTAGAACCATCCGCCGCCGGCGCCTGCCAGGATGAGCGGGATCAGGAGAAAGGGAAGCATGTTCCGCCTGCCGCCTGAGGACTGCTCCTCGCCGGTCTTTCCGTCACCCTCACCGGATCCGGCGGTTTCGGATTCCTTCGCCGCCTGCTCAGCCGCTTCCCTGGCGGCCTGCTCCGCGGCGAGCCTTTCGTTATAGGCGTTCTGCTCGTCTTCCTCCATCAGCGTAAAGAGGTCGCGCTCGTCCACAAGGTTCAGGAAGTGTACGGTTTCTTCTCCTTTTTCATCGCGGTCGATGACCAGGTAGAAATAATTACCGGCTTTCGTGACCAGTGTGATGAACTGCTGGCCTTCACCGGTCACCGGGCCGATGTCATCCACCAGGGTAAGGTTGCCATCGGGCGTGAGGCCATGGATCTCCGGGGCTTCCGGTGCCTCCGGGAAGAGCTCCTCCAGTGTCTTCAGGAAGGAAAGGATCATCTTTCCGTCGATATCAAAGGTGGTGCCTTCCTGCGTTTCCTTCACCGGAATCTCATTCAGCTTCACATACCTGCCGCACACATAGGCGTATTCAGCGGGAAATTCGATCCGGTACCAGCCGTCCTTTTCGTCCTTCACCGTGATCTCGGTACCATTGGCAAGCTTTCCGATGATGTTGAAGTCGATGCCTGCGCCGCTCCGGACATTTAAATTGGAGCCGTTGGTGGTCACCGTACCGGTCCTTGCCGGATCCTCTGCCGGCTCATTCGTATCTACCGCGATGGTGAGGGAGCTTTCGGTCAGCGTCACATGCAGCGTGGGAATAAATGCCACCAGGAGCTTCGGATGGTCCATCAGGAACTCGATGGTTTCCTCGTCGATCTCCGGGAGGATCATTCCCAGGAGCTCCGCATCAAAGGGCAGGGGAGAGAGCGCGGATGCGGAGTCTTCAGCCTCTTTTGCAGAAGTTCCACTCTCTGCAGATTCCTTCACACTTTCCGTGGAATCAGCTTTGCTTTCGGTGTTGTCAACTGCACTCTCAGTATTGTTTCCCTTACTCTCAGTGCTGTTCGCCGCACTTTCAGCTGCCGCCTCCTCCCTGGTATAGGCAAATGCCGGCACCGTCGGAAGGGCCGTCACCCCGATCATCACCGCCGCCAGAAGCGCGGCCAGTCTTGCTTTTCTCATCGTAAAATGTCCTCCTTTTCCTCTTCATCGTCAAAATAACTGTCTGTATCCTCTGTTCCGGCACCGTTTCCAGACTCTGCAGATGCCGGATTCTGGTCCGGCAGCACATAGGGAACACCGGAGGCTGCCGCACGGATCAGCTCCGCCAGCTGTTCCGGCGTCAGGTTCGCCGCATGCACCATGTCGTGAATGCAGGTATTTTCGGCTTCCTTATAGCGGCGCTCCAGGTCCCTGACCTTCGCATCCCATTCCTCCCGGCGTTTCCGGGCTTTCGAAAGCTCCTCTCCGAGGCGCTTCAGTCTCATTTCGTCCAAATTTTTCACCTCCAAAAACAGGAAACGGGCACTTAGGGAAGGCGCCCGTAACAATAAAAGTGGCTCTGCCAGTACGAGGTTTCGCAGCTGGCATACTGGATGGGGGAGAGTAGGTAAAGCGCCGCCTTACCGCATTTCGGCGGCAGGTCTGCGCAGTCCTCTCACAGAACCGTGCTTGCACCTCTCAATGCACACGGCTCGCCGTTGTGTTGCTCCATTACGTTCAAACTCAAAATCCGTGATGAATCTTCTGATGGCAATCATGACAAACCACCAGAGTTTTACGTTTCTTTGCTATCATCACCACTTCCCAAGGTTCTTTCCCTTTCAGATTTTTTAGCTTGTTAACATGGTGAATTTCATACTTCCTGTCTTTTCCCTCATAGCCGCAGAGCTCGCATTTACATGCTTTCAGCCTGCTGTCTATGGTAGTTCGGGCGTTGGCTATTATCGTGACCATAACAGGCTCAATGTCATCACATTTCTTTCCGTCCACTTCGTTGAACTTCGTGAGATGGCGGATCTTTTTTCCTGCTTTCGTCTCGTACGGGATACCCCACCGCTTTGCTCCGGTGCGGTACTTGTCATATATCTTTGACAGCTTACACCGATGCTTCCACGCAAGGGTTTTCAGACAACTGTATTCCATCAGGTAGCTGAAATAATTCATATTCCGATAGTTACTCGCAAGGAAGTAGTAGTTGCACAGTCCGCGGAGCTCCGCATCATATGTTGTCACTATCTCCAAGTCCGTATTCCTTGTCAGATTAACTCTCGCTACCGGCTCAAGTTTGCCGTTGTCTGCTCTCTGTTTGACAACACCATGAGAGAACAAATACTTTTCAATCTTGTCCTTGAATGGAATCAGTAATTCCACGGTCTGATTCATGGTCCTCTGTTTTGTGTTTTTCCATGGCTTTACTTCCTGACTGCGCCGTACTCTGACGTCATAGCCTAAGAAGCGTGCAGATTCATTACTGTGCGTGATAAGCGTTTTCTCCTGACTGAGTTCCATTTTCAGTGTGTTTCGGATAAACTCCGTGAGCTGGGCTTTAATCCATTCACAGTCTTCTTTGCTGCCATTAACAGCAATCAGAAAGTCATCAGCATACCGTACATATTTCAGCTTTTTGTCGTTACAAAGCTTCGCCGGTGTCTGCCTCATCAGCTTGCCGACCTCCTTGTAATAGGCAATTAGTCTGTTTCTTTCCTCACCGTCAGATCGCCTGTCGATTTTTTGCTTCGTTTTGGCTCTCTGCCTTTGTAACACCAAATATTCCGGTGTGACTGTGTGCGGCGTTCTGACATCAAAAAACTTCTTCAGCTTCTCCACAAACTTGTCCAGTTCATTCAGATAGATATTGGCAAGTATGGGCGAAATAATGCCGCCCTGCGGACAACCGCTGTAAGTTCCATAATACTTCCAATCCTCTACATACCCTGCCTTCAGGAAGACACGGAGCAGATTCAGGAATCGGACATCTTTGATTTTTCTGCCAATGATCTCCAACAACACCGCATGGTCGATGTTATCGAAACACCCTTTGATATCACCCTCGACGAACCACTTGGCACCAACAAACTCGTTCTTCAGTTGTGACAGAGCCGTGTGGCAGCTCCTGCCGGGGTGAAAACCGTGTGAATAGTCCGAGAAGACCGGCTCATATACCGCTTGTAAAATCATGCGGATCACATCCTGTACCAGTTTGTCCGTAAAGGTGGGAAGTCCCAGGGGACGCATCTTTCCATTGGCTTTCCTGATATAGGTTCGCCTGACTGGATTGGGCGTGTAAGTGCCGTTCTTCAGGGATTCAATAATTCGGGTTACATAGTCCTCGCTGAAGCCGTCGGCCGTATCTTCGTTGACACCTTTCGTCCCTGCACCGTTGTTGGCGTAAAGATTCTGATAGGCAACATAGTAGATATCAGCCCGAAGCGTATATCTGAACAGCTTCGTGAAGATTTCGTCATGATTTTTTGCTGAGTTCTCCTGTAACTTGGTTAAAATCTCGATTGTTGGTTTCATTGAGGCCTTCCTCCCTAATCAATGTTGATTTTAATTCGCTCAAACTGTCCTCCTTCGCCATGTGAACGGCTTTCCCGTTCTCGGACTACTACGAGGACTCCGTTGCCATGTCAGATATTCAATGTCATCTCCCTTGGCTGAGCCTTGGGATTTGTCCCGCCAGAGACGGATTACATATAGCCCTTTAGAGGCACTCTGATTTAGGCAATCCCCAGTTTGCGGAAGTAGTAGGCAATGTGAATTGTCGGATGTGCTTTTGTTTCTTTAAGACCGGTTCTCCGGCTCGCCGTGCATCTTTTCTTGATAACCTGCCGAAGGGCAACCCTCTTCGACATCCGATAACCTGTGAAATGGAAACCCTATTTCACAGAGTCTGCACCATAGGTTTCAGGTAAATTTCCTATGCCCACACTGAACAGAGGCTCGAAACTCACATTCAGCAAGTACAGCTTCATCCTTATATTCACTTACTCTTACGATTCAGTCGCATCCAATTACCTTTAGATGACTTATCGCTTTCCTGTCATGCTTTGTTCCCGTTACGCCTTTCGGCTCATCGGTTAGACAGGTGAGTTCCCGGGTTATCTTCCGGGGTAGTGCCTTGTTGCATCCCTCCTTTCTCTACTTCTACTTCCGCCCTTCTGGGCGCACGTTGCCGCAGTGGATCATCATCCCGTTGCCAACATAGATGCCCACATGCGAAGCGCCGCTGGTGTTGTAGGTTCCCTTGAAAAAGATCAGGTCGCCCGGCTTCGCTTCCGACTTCGGGATGATGGAGCAGCACTGCCGGAGGCCTTCCGCCGTCTGCCGGCCGATGCTCCAGCCGTTCCCGCAGTGATTGACGACCCAACTGACAAAGCCGGAGCAGTCAAAGCTGGTGGAGGGAGAAGAGCCGCCCCAGACGTAGGGAGAGCCGAGATATTTCTCCGCTTCCGTGATCATCCGGCGGAACCGCTCATCCGTCAGCGCCTCACCCGGGATGTCATAATGGAGCACATCCTCCACCACGATGGCGTAGGGGTTATCTCCGAAAATCTCCTTCTTGTTTCCATAGGTGGTCATAAGGATGCCGTAGCGCTGCATCTGGTCCGAATTCAGGCCGAATCCCGCGATCACGGCGCCGAGGCCGTTGTTTTTGAGGGTGACATTGAGGATATAATATTCGTACTCCACCTCGTATTCCTCTTCTTCGGTCCACGAATCCTCCTCACCGGTTTCCGGATCATAGGAAGAGTGCTCCACCGTGCGGGTTTCGATTCTGGTCCGGATCTCAATTTCCTCTTCTATGGTCAGCTCATACTGGCCTTCAAAAAGCTCCTGCAGCGTTCCCTGCACCTGCTCCCTGGTGTAATTCTCAAAGAGAACCGTGAGATAGGATGCAAGCTCATAAGGGTTATGGCCAATCTGATCCGTGTGAATGCGGTATTCGTCATAGCCGCTGTATTCCGACCGGATGTTGTCGATCCGCCGCTGAAGAGCCGCTTCCAGTGCACAGTAATCCGCTTCGGCGCCGGTGATGTCCTCGTCATCCGCCGTGTAGGACGTGGCGACCACCACGTTGCCCCCGCCCTGGAAGAACAGGGAACAGGAGCTGACCGCGCTGGAGACCACCATGACAATCAGAAGCAGTCCTCCAAGGGGCAGGATCGTGTGGCTGTGGGAAGAAATGAATTCCGCCATTTTCTCCATGACGTTCTTCGTTTCTTTCGCTGCCTTGCCTGCACCTTTCGCGGAGGCACTGCCGGCCGCATTTCCCGCAGCGCCGCCAGCCGCCTGACCGGCACCGGACGCTCCGGCTGCATTTCCTGCACTTCTTCCGGCTTTGGCCGCCGCATACTCCTGCTTGATCGCCTGCTTCTGCCGCCAGCGGGAGAGGGCATTGGAGGCGATATCACCCGCCTGATCCGCCACCATCTCCGCTGCCTGGGAACCGGCATTTGTAGCTTCCACACCGACGTTATCGTCCTCGTTTGCCTGGTTTACCTCCGAACGAAGCTTTCCTTCGGTCATCTGCACGGCACGGCCGGCGGCCGGTTTCTTATGACCGGTGCGTTTCAGCTTCTTCTGCATGGGAGAGACGCCCTCCGGCTCCGGTTCGAAGACAGCCTTTTCAAAGCGCATCTTCTCACCGGCAGCCCGCTGGTGGGCCGAGGTCTCACTGCGAAGCTTGGCCCCGGCGGCAGCTTTGGCTTTGCCTTCGGTGTTCAGCTTTTCACCGAGATTAGAACTCCTGCCGGGACGATCCCGACTAAACTTTTCCTGATCCATGTGTTACGATGCCTCCTTTGCTGTGGTTACGGTCTCACTCAGGCGGGTTGTCATGATACGGTACAGCTCCGTATCCTGTGGGAAGCGGTCCACAAACGGCAGGATCACATTTCCGTAAAACAGAAGCCCTTCGCCCTCGCCGGAATGCGTCACGTAGGAGAGCTGGTGCGGCGAGATATTGAGCTGCTTTGCCAGGATCTGCCGGTCGCCGGCGGCCTGGTTCAGCATATACACAAAGTCGGAGTTCTCGAAGATGTTCTCCACTTCCCGGGAGGAGAGCAGGTCCTTCACGTTCTGGGTGATGCCTGTCGGAATGCCGCCCCATTTACGGAAGCGCTTCCAGATCTCCACCGAATACGCCGCCGTCTGCTCCTCCTTTAAAAGCAGATGGAACTCATCCATATAGTAGCGGGTGGACTTGCCGGCGGAGCGGTTCGCGGTAACCCTGCCCCAGACCTGATAGTGATAGGTAACCCTGCGCTTTTGCTCTACCGTCAGGCGGAGTAGTCAGGCAAGGTTTTCCCCCACTTCGCACCGTGCTTGCGACTTTCACCGCACACGGCGCTCCATCAATACGGATTAATTGTTGCTTGTATGTGAAATAACCGGTTTTTCCCTGTATTTCCTAATTCGTTTTCGCGCGTCTGCGTCAAAGATACTCACGTCCATGCCCGGCGTGTTGATTGCCTGATAGCACTTCCTGTGTACTGATATAAGATTGTTGACTCGATTGACCCTGTCCAAAGGAAGCCTCGGATTAATACGATGGGTATACGGTGTATTGTCAATCAGCCATTTCCCGCAGACCCTGCATTTCAGTCTGTCACGATTCAGGGCGTAAGCTCTGTTCATGACAAACTCAAAGTTATTGAGGTGCCCCCATTTGCCTTTCAGGACGTCAGTTGATACATTGTCGGAGTAAAGCTCATCAAGCCTTGCCTGAATCCGCTTTTTCTTCGTCCGCCTGAAGTTGATGTCCCTCCCTTCTTCGGTGTAGGGCGTTTCCTTTGGATTCTTTCCACGTGTTTCCTGCCATTGGCAGAACGTAAGGGAAGTGACGCCGATATAGATGTCCCGGTATTTCACCGAGGGCAGTTTCTGCCGGTAGTTCTGGTGCACGCGGGGAAGGTTCTGTGTTTCCCTTGCGGGAATCCATTTCCCTTTGTACTGCTTCAGCCGCCGACTTGCGGCAAGCTGCAGCTTTCTACCGTACTTATCCATGCTTACGCTGACCCACGTACAGCACTGGTAATACTGAATTACCCCTCTGATCTGGCTGTTGATTCTGTTGATCTCATCGATCAGCTTCTCTCGGCTTGTTTCGCGGGGGATTTTCTTAATGCTGTCCGTTAATGCGTCTACTTTCCTGCAGAGTCTTTCTCTGTCCGGCCTTGTCCTTGTAACGTAGCTGTGTTCACCTTTTCCCTTGACCACTCTGAATTCGTAGCCCAGTAAACAGGCGTGTTTCTTTCTTACATCCGTAATCAGTGTTTTCTCTTTGGATAATGTCAGCTTCATTTCTGTTTCCAGAAATGTTTGTAAAGATGCTTTCCAGAATTCAGCATGCTCGCGGCTGTCCGTGATGATCACGAAGTCATCTGCATATCTGACCAGAAATCCGGGTGCCAAATTTGTTTTCTTCAGCGCCCTGCGCTTGGCGGAATCCTGAATGTACGCATGCTCAGTGTGTTTTAATTCCCACTGTTGCGTAACCCATTCATCCATGATGTCGAGGTATACATTTGCGAGAAGCGGACTGATAATCCCACCCTGCATAGTTCCCTCTTCATTTACCTCGCATTCGTCGAGGACCCCTGCTTTCAGCATCTGTTTAATGATCTGTAACATCCGCCTGTCCTTGATCCCCATGTGGTATAGCCTTCTCAGCAGTGTGGCGTGATCGATATGATCGAAACATTTGCTGATGTCTCCTTCCACGAACCAGTAATACCCGGTATGGAAAGTGATGAAATTCAGCCTTTCAAGCGCCATTGCTGTGTCGCGCATGGGACGGAAGCCGTATGAATGCTCAAAGAACTGCGCTTCCATGATGGGTTCCATAACGATTCTCATGCATTCCTGCACGATACGGTCTCGTATTGTCGGAATCCCAAGCGGCCGCTTTTCCTTCTTGCCCGGCTTGTCGATATATTTCCTTTGGACTTTCTGCGGTTCAAATTTCTCAAAAGCCGCCCGGATGTCGTTGATGACCCATTTGTAGGATCTTTGAAGATAATCCCGTTTCATGGTTTTGTTATCAACGCCAGGGGTATCACTTCCGTGATTGCTCTTGATGTTATGGATGGCTGTAACAATAGTTGCTTCCGCTGACATTATTTCGAGAAGCCCCTTGAATGCCGGCCTTTCTCCGGCGTCTCTGGCCTCTCTGCTTTGCTGGTAGAGCTTATCCAGCAGAGCGCGTAATTCCGTTTCGGTTTTCGGGTAGTCGAATTGTTGTGCCATACGCACCACCTCCTTTCCGAGGTCGTGTTTCTGGTTTAAGTCAGGTACGCCTACGGCTTCCTCGACTTTCTGTTCACATACAAATCCGTATTAACTATGCCCCTTCGCTCCACTCCCATTACAGGAGCTTCATCACTACTACGGGCTGATGCCCCGCGAATTAACAGGTCATTTCCTACCTGCGCGGCAAGGGTGTCACCTTACTTGCACTGACATATATGTCAGGCGCCGTTCGCGGTTCCTTTGTTCCCCGTATCTTAGCTTTACATACAGTTTTAGCTGTGTCCCTCTGACCCGACCGCCATCACTGACCAGTGTGATCTGATGTCAGTGACATTCGACCTTAATGGTTTTCTGCCGTTTTCCACCAAGACAAATTTCAACGGCGGCAGTACCCCGCATGGGGAGGATGGCTGTATGATCATCCCATCGTTTACGAGCCGTACATTCAGGACATTTGTCGGTTGCAACAAAACATCCTCAGCATGACTGTTTTATAGCTTCCCGCGGTTATCCAAGCTGTCTCAAGCTTCTTCCCCGCTCTTCACCGAGCTTCGCACAGCCCACCTGACACGATGGGTGCACGTCGGAGATTAGAATTTTTGTAACCCCTCACACGGGGTCAGACAGGAACTACCCCTGCCGAATCAGATACAGAGTTCGAGTTCTTTTTACGGAACCCGTCTCGCTTTATTACGTATTTCTACGTAGATTAACGAGAAACAAAGCGCACGTCCTGCACGATCAGCATCCCGAGCTTTTTCAGCTGCTTGCCGAGCTCCTTGATGTCATAGCAGACCAGGCGGTTCTGGATATCCACGTTGGTGCGGTGGTTGAAAAGGTTCAGCGAACCCTTGACGTAGATTTCCAGCGCCGTCGCCACGTGCCTCGCTTCCTTTTCCTCCTGCTGGAGAAGGGCATTGTAAAGATCCTCAAGGAGCGGCATGTTCTCCGGTACCGGGTTTTCAAAATACTTCTGGTAAATCTGGTGGACACAGCGGTCGATGACCGTCTTTTCCACCGGCTGCAGGCCTTCCTTGCCGCCGACCACCAGCTCGCAGAGGGAGAGGATGAAGTCGGCTTTCAAAGCCAGGGGATTATCTTCTTCTGAATAAAAATCATTAACATCCATGGGATTCACGTACTGCGTACTGGACGGACTGATATGGATGACCTGACCCTTCAGCTTTTGTACCAGCGCCGAATACTCTGCCTCCGGGTCGCAGATGATCACATCGTCATCGGTTACCAGGAACGCGTTCGTGATTTCACGCTTGGCGGAAAATGACTTACCGGAACCGGGAGTACCGAGGATCAGGCCGTTCGGGTTCTTTAACGCCTTCCGGTCCACCATGATCAGGTTGTTGGAGAGCGCGTTCAGCCCGTAATACAGGGATTCCTTGTTTCCCTGAAAGAGCTCCTGGGTTGTAAACGGTACAAAGATCGCCGTAGAGCTGGTGGTCAGCGCCCGGCGGATATCGATCAGGTTGCTGGCCAGCGGCAGGCTGCTCATCAGGGCATTTTCCTGCTGGTAATCAAGCCTTTTCAGCATGCAGTTATGCTTCTGAGCAATGCTGGATGCCTGGAAAACATTATTTTCCAGCTCCTGCTGGGTCTTCCCGGTATTCATGATCAGCATTGTGAGAAGGAACATACGCTCATTCTGGCTCTGCAGCTCCTTCAGAAGCGACTTCGCGTCCTTACCGTAAGTGGCAAGGTCCGAAGGGATGATGTCCATGTCATAGCCGGAGCGCACCGCCTTTTTCTGTTCCTCGATCTTCGACCGGTCAAGCTCCGTGATCGTGTGCTTGATGGTCTTGATGGCCTCCGTCTGGTCCACCGACTGGATGTGCATGGTGATGATCTGGCTGGAATCCATATCGAGGAAATCCTTTAACAGCTGGTCCGAAAGGTCCGATGCCGTAATGGAGAGATAGCTCATGGAGCCGTACAGGCTCCCCATCTGGAACATGCGGCTTCCGGGAAAGGCAAATGCCGTCGGCGCGATGAAGTCCTTTACGGAAAGGCCGGAGCCTACCAGCCACTTCCAGTCAAAACGAAACTTATCCTCCACATCGCCCATGTGGAACATGTCGTGCATGAGCTTTAAGCGCTCCTTGCCGTTCAGAATCTGGGCACGGACGCCCAGCTGGCGGAAATTGTTTAAGAGGTCATTCTGCACATGGGCAAGGCGCGGCTTTGCCTGCTTCACCGAATCCGCCTCGATCCCGAAGGTCAGGTATTTGGTCTTTGTAAGGCCGTTGTTGCCCTGGGAGAGCTGTGTCTTCAGCATCTCCGAATACTCCTCGCGAACATCGTCAAAGCCGTCGTGCGCCAGAGGGATCCGGATGCTTGCCTCAAAGCTGTCCGCGTCCGTCGCCATGTTCATAAAGGACAGCTCAAAGTGGATGGAGCTGTCGAAGAAGTTCAGGAACCCGCACCATTCCTCAAAAATGGCCGTCTTGTCCTCCTGCTGTGCCAACTGATAGTTGATGTCCTGGAACTGGATGGTCTTTGTGTAGTAATTGCCGCTCACACGGCAGATCCCGTCCGGGAACATCCGGTCAAACGGGATCGACTGCTGCGCCGTGCGGGGTACGCCGTCATTTTTCCTTGCCGCCTCCACGATCTCCTCGACCCTTTTCCGGTCCTTTTTTGAGATGTTTCCCGGCAGCTTTACGTCCCGCCGGGGACTTCCTTTTTTCATAAACGGAAACAATCCTGTCTACCTCCTTTTTCGCTTCCGAGATCCGGGAGAGGATCTCGTAGTAATTGTCTGTCTGATAGGGCCTTACTTTCGGCCGGATGAATTTGCTCTCGATAAAGTGCTTCGCGATCACCTCCAGGGGCTGGCCGTCCCGCTCGTACATCGCGAGCAGGAATGCGGGGAGCATGATGAGGATCATGCCCATCGCGGCCACGCTGGTGCTGCCGATGCGCTTTAAAAGAAAAAAGGACGGGACGCCGATCAGCGCTCCCGCCCCGAAGCAGATCAGCTGCCGCTTCGTCAGGTTGAACAGTATCTTGGATTTGACCCGCGTTAAATCTCGCGGGACAGGGATATATGCAGCCATGGTTTCCGGTCACCTCCTTCCTTAATGCGCCGACATGACTGACTTCGCAAGGGACCCGGTCTTAAACAGCGCAAAGCACAGAAGCACCGTGTATCCCATGACGCCCCAGATGCTTCCGATGATGTTGTCGGTAAATGCCACCGTCTGCACTAAGACTGCGTAAATACCGATGCAGATCATGATGAGGAAGCCCTGGAAGCCTAGGGCGAAGAGTGAGCGCAGGTAGTTCTGCCCGATGTGGCTCTGTTCCCGGTTCCCGAAGGTGGAAAACGGGATCGGCGCGAGGCTCGTCATCAGGTAGATTTCCATCATGCGGCCGTAAACAATGACAAAGATCGCCACGGACAGGATGGACGTACAGACCTGCACAATGAAGCTCTGCAGGAACAGTCCCAGCAGGGGCCCTACTTCCATTGCCTCCAGCGTATCCCGGATGGAATCCAGCGTGGAGGCATCTACCGCCGTGCTGCCGGAGATGAGGCCGGCGCTGGCATTGACCACGTGCTGCGCTACATCAAAGACCGCCATGGTGATGTTGAAGGTGTTCGTAATCAGCATGACCGCCACAAAGGTTTTGAAGATCCATTTGAAAAAGATCCAGGTTTCAAAGTTTGCCAGGTTGTTGTGTTCGATGATCAGCTGGATCAGCTCATAGCAGGCGATGAAAGTTAAAAACATGCCCGCGATGGGAATGATGACCGATTCGGAGATGTTTCGGACGAGGCCGAAGACCGCCGGCGAAAAGCTTGCCGGCGTCCTCCCAACCTGCGTGGCCACGTCCGCTACCTGCTGGTTCACGGCATCGAACATCCCGGAAAGGTTGTTCATGATGCCGTCCACCAGCATTCCCTTGAGCCAGTCCGTCAGCTGCTGGAGCAGTGCTTCCAAGGGCAGGTACCTCCTTTACATCATCCGAACAGTCTGGAAAGAAGCGGGACGAGGGTCGTGCCGATGAGGGCGACACCGCCGCCTGCCATCAGCTGCTTCATCCCCTGGGACTTCGCGCCGGATAGCGATAGGTAAGGCTTTGATGCGGTCT
>NZ_KI273099.1:0-47052 GCF_000469565.1 Oribacterium sp. oral taxon 078 str. F0263
CCGCTCCCGTGTACACACGTCGCGGTCGTGAGACGTTAAGACGCTGGAATCATTTTATAAAAATAAAAAAGTCCTGTCAACTTGATTCCATTGGCAGGGCGCTGTCTGCGGGGCCAAATTCTTTAGTCCTCCATTGATTTTTCGATGCTGTAGAGGGTTTTATAGAGCAGTGAGTAGAGTGTCCGAAACTCCTCTCTCGTGAGCTTTATGCAGTCTCCCATATCCCTCGGTATTGTGAGTGCGAGGTCCCGGAGCTTCGTCCCCTCTTTCGTGATTCGGACCTCCAGGGAGCGCTCGTCCCGCTCGGAGCGCTTTCTTGTGAGAAGTCCCTTTTGTTCCAGGCGCTTTAAAAGCGGCGTCAGAGTGCCCGAGTCGAGATAGAGGCTCTCTCCCAGCTCCTTGACGCTCAGCTCTCCCTTCTCCCAGAGTACCATCATCGTGATGTACTGGGTATAGGTCAGGCCGATCCGGTCGAGGAAGGGCTTATAGCGCCTTGTAATCTCCTTTGCGCAGGCGTAGAGCGGAAAACAGAGCTGATTTTCCAGCTTCAAAGCATCATAATCCGACATCGTCACTCCCTTCTAAGCTTCTCTTCCGGGGAAGCGCAGAAAACCGCCGCCCGCCGCACCAAAAGGCGCGGCAGACGGCAGAAATTCCGGTTTCAGCGGGGTTCTGCATCGAGGTAGGAAGCCGCCGCAAGTGCCGCAACTGCCCCATCCGCCGCCGCTGTGGCAAGCTGTCTCACTGCCTTCGTCCTGCCGTCTCCCGCGGCAAAGATCCCGGCTGTCTTGGTGAGGCAGTCCTCCCCGGCCACAATATAGCCCTTCTCATCCAGCTCCACCAAGGAGGAGAAGGCCGCGTTGTCCGGGCTCTGCCCGATGGCAACGAAGAGTCCATCCACCGGAAGCTCTCTCTCCGCCCCCTCCTTATCCTTTAATTCCAAGGCTGAGAGTCCGCCCTCATTCTCTTTGAGAGCGGAGATCGTGGTATTCAGGATGAACTCCACATTCTCCCTCTTCCTCAGACGTTCCAGATCCTTCTCCGCCGCGCGGAAGCCATCCCTCCTGTGGATCAGATAGACCTTCTTCACGTAATTCGAAAGAAAGAACGCGTCCTCCACTGCGGTGTTTCCTCCGCCGTTCACCGCGACAATACGGTTTCGGAAGAACATCCCGTCGCAGGTCGCGCAGTAGGACAGCCCTCTTCCGACGAGAGCCTTCTCATTCGGAAGGCCGAGCTCGCGGTTCCTGGCCCCCGTCGCGAGGATCACAGCCCTCGCCTCGTACTCTCCGCCCGTTGTCCTGACCTTTTTCGTCTGCCCCAGATCCTCGATCGAAAGCACTTTCTCGATGCGAAGCTCCGCTCCGAGATCCTTCGCCTGCTGATAGAGTCCTGTCGCGAAGTCATAGCCGGAGATATGCTTAATTCCCGGATAATTCTCGATATCCGGCGTATTGACGATCTGCCCCCCGTAGGAGCTCCCGTCGAAAAGGAGCACGGATTTCCCGGCCCTGAGTCCGTAAATCGCCGCGGATAATCCCGCCGTCCCCGCTCCGACAATGATAATATCCAACATGGTCTTTCCTCTCCCTGCCTCCGGCTCTTACTTCAAGAGCTCGAGAATCTGCTCCTTGGGAATGACGCCCACGGACTGCTTCGCGATCTCTCCGTCCTTAAAGACCAAAAGACTCGGGATGGAGCGGATGCCGTAGCGGCTCGCAAGCTCCGGCTCCTCATCGACATTTACAGCATATACCTTAAAGTCCTTCGCCTCCGCCGCAATCTCAGATACAACGGGAGAGAGCATCTTGCAGGGCCCGCACCAATCCGCCCAGAAATCCACCAAAACCGGGAGATCCGAACGTAAAACCTTTGCCTCAAAATCGCTTCCTCTAAGCTTTTCTGCTGCCATGAAAGCTATCCTCCTTTACTGACCGGCGCCCGGGAGGCGATTTCGCTCACCGCCGCTCTCCCGGACGCGTCCACCGGCTCTGCCGGAATCTAAATTCTGTGCATTTATTATTCGGCGCCGAGGATCCTTCATTTCCTTTGCGCAACTGCATTGTACACAATTTAGTTTCCTCTGTCAAGCCCTGCAGCAAACATTTCTTCTGCATTCTTTGTTCTTTGCTCCGCTCATGGGTCCGGGTCCCAGATCTCCTCCGCGCAGAGAGCCGCTCTGACTCTCTCATAGGAAAAGCCCTTCCGACAGAGGGAGGCGCAGAGCTTCTGCTTTTCCCTGGGATCCAGGCTGCGGGGATCTTCGCAGCGCTTTCGGATCTGAAGGAGAAGCGCCTCCTCTTCCCGCTCGGAAAGAGCCTCCTCCTCCCGAAGCTCCTCCTCGGCGAGCCGGATCTCCTCCCGGGGAACCCCTCTCTGAAAGAGCTTCTGCTCAATCTCCCGGAGGGACTTCTTCCCCGCATAGCTCTGGATCATCCTCTTCGCATAGCGAAGATCATCGAGGTAGCCGTATTCCTTCAGGAAGGTGATCGCCTCCTCTATGATGTCCTCCGGATACTTCCCGGAGCGGACAAGCTTCTCCCGTATCCTCCGCTCCGACTTCTCCGAATCCGTGATGAGATAGAGGCAGCGCTCCCTGCAGCGCCGGAGGAGGCCTTCTCTTTCTGAAGAAGGACTCCCCTCCGCCCCCGGCTTATTGTCCCGCATCGCTCTTCTCCGAATCCGCGGGATCCGGGACCGCTGCGGCGGCAGCCTCGTAGGGATCCGGTTTCAGTCCGAACTTCTCCCGGACCTTCCCCTCGATCTCCGCCATCACCCGGGGATTCTTCTTCAGATACTCCTTCGCATTCTCCCGGCCCTGACCGATCTTCTCCCCTTCATAGGCGAACCAGGCTCCGCTCTTATCGACGATATCCTCATTGACCGCAAGATCCAGCACATCGCCTTCTCTCGAGATGCCGCTCCCGAAGCTGATATCAAACTCGCACTGCTTGAAGGGCGGCGCGATCTTGTTCTTCACGACCTTCACCTTCACCCGATTCCCGGAGGGCTCTCCGCTGGCACTTTTGATCGGCTCTCCCTTTCTGATGTCGATGCGGATCGTCGCATAGAACTTCAGCGCGCGGCCGCCCGTCGTGGTCTCCGGGCTTCCGAACATCACTCCCACCTTCTCACGAAGCTGATTGATGAAAATGAGGATCGCGTTCGAGCGGGAGATGATAGAGGTCAGCTTCCGGAGCGCCTGTGACATGAGACGGGCCTGCAGTCCCACATGGCTGTCTCCCATCTCGCCGTCGATCTCCGCCTTCGGAACCAGCGCCGCCACAGAGTCGACGACCAGGATGTCGATCGCGCCGGAGCGAATCATGGTCTCCGCGATCTCCAGCGCCTGCTCGCCGGAATCCGGCTGCGAGATATAGAGATTGTCGATGTCCACGCCGATCTCCTTCGCATAGCGGGGATCGAGCGCATGCTCCGCATCGACAAAGCCCGCGATCCCTCCGCGCTTCTGTACCTCTGCGACCGCATGGAGCGCGAGAGTCGTCTTCCCCGAGGACTCCGGACCATAAATCTCGATGATCCTCCCCCGCGGAAATCCCCCTGCTCCGAGCGCGATGTCCAGAGAAAGCGCCCCGGTGGGCACCGTCTCGATGTCCTTGTTGACACGGGACTCGCCGAGCTTCATGACGGAGCCCTTCCCGAAGTCCTTCTCGATCTTTGTCAGCGCGACATCCAGTGCCTTCAGCTTCTCCTCGTGATCCGTGATCGCCGTAATCGCACTGACCGGCGCCTTATTCGCTTTTCCTGCCATGGCCTTTCTTCCTCTCCCCCTTCTCCGCCTCTGTCCTCAGACGAAAATATCTCAGACGAAAATATCCCGATCGAAATTATTATAAGTCATTGTCGAAGTCAGCGGCGGCAGCGTCTCCTAGATCTCCATAACTCCCTTCGTGACAGCCTGCTCGTAATCATAGATCGACTGCTCGTAATCGAGCTTCGCGGTCTTCGCCTCGCTCTCCTTCTGGAGTGCGGCGAGCTTCAGCTTCGCCGTGTCCTGGCGGCTGCTCATACCCACTGCTGCGAGATGTTCCGCCTTCTCGGCCTGCGCCTTCGCGATCTCCGCCGTCGTCTCCGACGCCTCCCAGGCGGCCGCCTTCTCCCTGGTATTCCGGGAAAGCTCCCTCACCGCAGCGCGGACTCTCTGCTCCGTCTCCGCGATACTGATCTCCCTCTTGTCCCAGGTCGTGAAATCCTTGTCCGCGATCCTCTGCGCATCCCCGAATTCCTTGTTCTGCTGCAGGGCACTCTTCGTGTCTGCCTCGAGATTCCTGCTGTCCATATAATTTCTGGGGTAATCCGGAGTATCCCCGAAGGAAACCCCCCCGCAGTTCTCCGGCTTCCAGCCCAGGGAAACCCCGACCGCGCGGCGAAGACTCGAAAGGCCGTTCTCCGCAGTCTGAAGATCCGCCTTCGCGCCGTTCAGCTCGACAAGCGCGCTCTGCAGCTCCTGCTCTGTCGCCTGACCCAGCGCCTTTTTCTTCTCCGTCTTCTCGTACTCCGCCTGATAGAGCGCCACTCTCTGCTCCTGCAAAGAGCGCGCGAGCTCCTGCTTTTTCACGCTGAAAAACTGCTCCTGCATCCCATTTTCCAGAAGCTTCTTCCCGGTATAGAAATTCGCCTTCACAGCGGTCTGCGCACTCCTCCGTGCCTGTGCCACGGAGTCCTTCGTACTGCGAAGCTGCGAGAGCGCCTCGCTCACCGCGCCCAGACTCTGATCCAGTCCGCCCACCAGCTTCCTGCTGTCCCGGACTCTTTCCATCTCCCGGATCCTGGCGGAGAGACTGTTTCTGAGCGACTCATCCCGGCTCTCCGTCCTCTGCGCCTTGAGCTCCGAAATCTCATCATTGAGCTCCGCGACGATATCCTTCCTCTGCGCGTCCACCGCATTGTCCACTGCGCTCATCCCGGCGGTACTGCTTTCCATCACGGCCTGCTCCAGCTTCGCGATGCCGCTGTACTTTTCCGTCAGCGCCGGGACCTCATAGAACTCAATCGTATTGTCCTCCAGATTCCAGGAGCTCTCCTCCGCAAGCGCCGCGCCCGTCTGCGAAAGCGCGAGACAGGAAAGGAAGAGCGCCGCTCCGGCGCACAGAGCGCCCCTTCGTCTCCATTTCTTCATTCGTTCTCCTCCTGTATAATGTTTCTTATGCCTTCCGAAGGGCTGCCGCTTTTTCTGCCGTTTTACCCACCCGGCAAAGGGCGCTCTCGCTCCGACTGCCGCAGCCAACGGCGCGTAAGCGATTTACAGAACCAAATCGCTAAGCGCCGGGGCGGCAGACGGCCTGTGCCCAGGCGGATATAAACGGCAGAGCGGCAGGCATCCCTGTGGATCCCTCTGAGGGAGATCGGCTGATGCCTCCCGGGCGAAGCCGAGTCTCTGAGCTGCGGATGCAGCGAAGAAAAAGCGCAGAAGTCCGAGCCGGATGTTTACTGGCTTCCTCCCGCCTTCGCAAGCCCCTGCTTCCCGGCCAGATAGTCATAATACGCTTCCGCGAGGCTGAGCTCCGCGATCCGCTCCGAGCGCTTTGCGCTCTCCGCCTGGTTCTTCGCGGTCTCCATCTCCCTCCGGCTCTTGCTTCCGACCGAATAGGCGCGCTCCGCGCTGCTCTGCGCGGCCTGGAGGTTCGAGCTCTGAAGACGAGCCTGCTCAAGGCCTGTCCGAGCCTGCTTCACGGCCTGATAGCGCGAGATCATATCGGCGCGCACAGACTCCTTCTGGTTCTGGAGCGTCGTATTCAGACTCGCAAGCTGAGTCTCCGTCTGAGAAACCGCAAGCTTTCGCTCCGTGATGCGGATTGGATAATTTTCCTTCAGCGCGGTCTCCGTATCCGCCTGGAGATCCAGCGCGTTGAGCTGCTCCTCCCCGGGGATCGGAGCCTCCGGGAGCTCAGGCTCATCGTTATAGCGCCATCCGAGATCTACGCGGATGAGCTCTGTATTCTTTTCCACAGAGGCATTCTCCTGAGAGAGGGAAAGCTGCGCCTTCTCTCTCGCCTCCTTCGCATTCAGGACGTCGAGATTCGTCCCCTGCCCCGCGTTGAGCTTCCGCACAGCCGCATCGTAGTTCGCACTCTCCTGATCGATATTTGTCTTCGCCGTCTCCGCCTTGGCCCTCGAGCTGTACATGGACAGGATCGACTTCCGGATCGTCTCTGTCGTCGTGAGCTCAGACTGCTCGATCTGAAGCTTCGCCGCCTCCCGATCGGAGCTCTGGGCATTGCTGTCCACATCGGAGCGGGAGGAATCGCTCTGGTAGCGCATCTCCGCCAGCGCCTCCGCGACCTCATTTCCATCCGCGGCTTCCATGGCCTTCTGATAGGCATCCTCGATCTTCTGCTCCGCCTTCTCGTAGTCGATATGATAGGCTCCGCGGTGATCGTTCTGCCGGAAGGAGATCCACATGCTCGCGATCGTGGGATTATACTCGTGAACCAGAGTCTGAATCTCATCCCACTCGATCCGGTTGTCTCTCAGCTTCGCCCACTCCTCCGCGCTCCTCTCCCTCTCAAAGGAGGTCTGATGCGGGCTTTCCGAAACATTGTCCGCGAAGACCTTGCGGCGCGGCGCGGCATACGCCGCCGTGGAAAGCGCGGAAAAAAGAAGCGCCGTACTCATGCAGGCCGCTGTCCATCTCATCTCTTTTCTTATCATATGATCCTCCGTAAAACGAAATTCGGCCTCTGCCGGAATCATCATACCACATATTTCTGTTTATATTCCTTACGACTTTTCCATGTCTATTCTGTGATCATTTCCGCTTTGTACTTGCAAAAATGCAAGAAATCGTTTAAAATTCGCTTTGTATTGTATACAGGATGTGAAAAGCTGGAAGCATTGCGCGCGCAAAGCTTCTGTTTCATCTATTTTCAGCTTATCTTGGCTTATATTTCCGATGCCGTAGGGTGCATTGGTATTGATGACAGAGCGGCATTGACATCAAATATGGCATAAGCATCCGGAGGAGAGAAGCGGGGAGAGGCATGGACATTGTCACAGACGGGCTGAAGCTTCAGGCCTATGCAAAGATCAACCTGTCTTTGGATGTTCTCCGGCAGCGTGAGGACGGCTACCATGAAGTCCGGATGGTCATGCAGACCATTCAGCTTCATGACCGGATCGATCTTTTCCCGAAAAAGGAGCCCGGCATCGACATCCACACCAATCTGAGCTTTCTTCCCGTAAATGAGAATAATCTTATGTTCCGGGCTGCAAAGCTCCTGATCGATGAGTTCGGGCTGGAAGGCGGCGTTCGGATGAGGCTCCAGAAGATCATCCCGGTCTCCGCCGGTATGGCGGGCGGCTCCAGCGACGCGGCCGCAGTATTGGATGGGATGAACCGCCTCTTTTCCCTCGGCCTGAGCCGGGAGGAGCTCCGAAAACGGGGGCTTCGGCTCGGAGCGGATGTCCCCTTCTGTCTCATGCGCGGCGCAGCGCTCTCAGAGGGAATCGGGGAAAGGCTGAATCCCCTCCCCGGGATGCCGCCCTGCTGGATCGTGATCGCAAAGCCGGCCTTCTCCATCTCCACGCGTTTCGTCTACGAAAATCTCCATGTGGGCCGTCTCCCAAGGAGCGCTCATCCCGACGTGGATGCCGTCATTTCCGCTCTTAATGCGGGAGAGATCCCGGCCCTGTCAAAGAATATGGGAAATATTCTGGAGACCGTGAGCTGCCGGGAGCACCCGGAAATCCGGTCCATCAAGGAAAGAATGCTCTCCCTCGGTGCCCTCGGCACTCTGATGTCCGGCTCCGGTCCGTCCGTCTTCGGGCTCTTTTCGGAGAAAAGTGCCGCGGAGCGCTGCCGCCGGGATTTCCGCTTCGGAGAGGGGCGGAAGCTTGCAAGGCAGGCATTCCTGACGGAGCCCTGGTTTCCGAAAGCGGCGAAGGGAAGGAAGGGCCGCATGGCAAAAATACAGCAGGAGGTTGTATGAGTGATTTTACCGTGAATATGAATGAATATCTTCCCCTCAGGGATCTGGTTTTCAATACGCTCCGACAGGCGATCCTGAAGGGGGAGCTGAAGCCCGGGGAGCGGCTTATGGAGATCCAGCTCGCGGAAAAGCTCGGAGTATCCCGGACACCGATCCGGGAGGCGATCCGAAAGCTGGAGCTGGAGGGTCTTGTTCTGATGATTCCCCGCCGCGGTGCCGAAGTCGCTAAAATCTCTCATCAGGCCCTGCAGGATGTCCTGGAGGTTCGCGGCGCACTCGAGGAGCTTGCGACCGATCTCGCCTGCCAGCGGATCACGGAGGAAGAGCTCCGGAGCCTCCGCGCCGCCGAGGACCATTTCAAAAAGGTTGTGGAATCCGGCACAGAAATGCAGATCGCCGAGGCAGACGAAGCCTATCACGACATCATCTACAAAGCGACCGGAAACAAACGCCTGATCCAGATGATCAATAATCTGCGGGAGCAGATGTACCGGTACCGTCTCGAGTATATCAAGGATGAGGCGCAGCGCGGAACACTCATCAGTGAGCACGAAAAGATCCTCGAGGCCATCCGCATCCGGGATATCATCCGGGCGAAGGCGCTGATGAAGGAGCATATCGACAATCAGGAGCTGACCGTATCCCGAAATCTCGATGCCACAGAGCACGACAGCAGGAGCAGCGGAAAGAGACGCGGCCGCTGAAGAAAGACAGAGGGCAGCAGAGCGTTGGGAGTGAAAACATCCCTCTGGCTCGAGACACGGCCTCCGAAGGAAGGCTGAGGGCAGCAGGGCGCTGAAGATACATAACCATCATCCCTCTGGCTCGAGACACAGCCGCCGAAGTAAGGCGGAGGGGAAATGCAAACACGCATGAGGCAGAGAATAATAACGCGCTAACACAAAGCAATACAGGCTTTCAAAGGCCCCAAGAATCAAAACAAGGCAGCGCCGATACCCGCAAAGTCAGAATGCAGATATCGGCGCTGTTTTTGATCCCTTGAGTCTTTGATTTTTCGATCCTTCGATCAATTCCTCAGTCAGTGTGAGCCCTTACCGTCCTCCATGAGGTCGATCGTCAGTGTCTTCTCATCCTCGTTGCAGTTCAGCAGGTAGTGATGCTGATCCACGAGATAGCTTCCCTCCACCGTGCGCTTCAGAAGATCCTCCATGAGGAGCTGCATATCCCCCATCTCGGCATCGGGACCGGCCTTCAGGAGATTCACGCTCTCCATGAAGTATGCGGCGAGCTTCTGCGCTCCCAGCTTTGCCTCATTGCCGTGCAGCGTGACACTTATGATCTTCCCCTTCTTTGTCTCGTAGCTTGCCCAGCAACCGCTCTCCTCGCTGCCCACCTTGCCGTCTTCCGCCTTCGGCGTCTCCGAGCCATAGTTTCCGTGCGTCTTTACAAAGTCGGTGAGCTCCTCCACGCTGAGCTCTGTCAGCTTCGTGGAGCCCCCCTTCCCGCCGCAGGACAAAAGCAGCATAGAAAGCAGCGCTGCCGCAAGGATAAAAATTATCGTTTTTCTTCTCATAACACCCCCATGCTCAGGACAGAAGCAGCTCCATCTGCGCTTCCCGGAAGATTCCATTCATGTTTCACCCCTCCGCCCGCATAATGCTGCTGAAAAACGCGACCGATCTTTTCCAGACAGCGGACATTGCGAAGTCCCTTTCTATCTCATGATAACGACTCAGAGCGAGCAGGACGACATTTCTGCCCTCCTCTCTATCCCTGATAGAGTACTATATCCTATGCGATATCACAAGCAGTTTCGAGCCTCAGCTTAGAGTATCTGGATGCAGGACATAGAAAGCGGGCTGCAAAGCCTCAGACACGGAATGCAAATCCCTGCCCGCGATCGATCCGGATGTTCTTTTAATTTCCGGCCGGTGCAGCGGGCGCTTCTTCCAGCCATTCCCGGATCCTCTCCAGCTTCTCCTTCATAATCCTCGCGATGCGCTCCGTCGACATCCCCTCATCCCGAAGTGACCTCGCCATCTCCCTCTTGGTCTCGGCGACTCCCTCCTGTATGCCTTCCTGTCTGCCTTCCCGTATGCCTTCCTGCCTGCCTTCCCGCATGCCTTCCTGCCTGCCCTTTTTCATGCCTTTTTGCATGCCTCGTTCTTCCGCTGTCACCATCAGCTCTTCCAGTTCCCTGCACATACGCCTGACTCCTTTCTCAGTCTCCTTCAGTTCACAGACTCGTCTCGCCAGCACCTCACTGTGCATCTCCGAAGCCTTTTTACAATGCAGATCATGCATCAGTTTCCCAAGCTCCGTATCGTCCTGAATCTTCGAATTCACATAAATGATGTGAGTCCCGTCCCCAAACTCCGCGTTCCGCTCCTGGATGATCCTCTCGATATGATAGATTGGAAGCTCATGACCGAGGACGTCGCTTCTCGTGATGAAGATCACATAACTCTCCCTCAGCTTTTGAAAATCCTCTCCGGCCTTCAGTGAATGCATATCCAAAAGTCCGCTGTAATACCTCGCACGCTTCGGGGATGCTCCCTCCCGGTCTCCCTGAATTTCGATATCGTAGAGCCTTCCCCTGCTGTCTCTCGCGACGCAGTCCATGATCGCAGAGCGCCCCTGCATGTTCTTATAGTCCTTCTGGATCTTCTGCTCTACCAGCTTAAGCTCCTTCTTCTCCAGAATTACCCGCAGGATAAATTCCGTACAGCGCTCGTCTTCCAGGACATTCCTCATGAAAAGATCGTCCATGATCGTGAGCCCCTCCAGCGCTCTCTGCCGAAGCTCCTCCTCCGTGAGAAATGCTTTCCCATCCTCTCTCTGTTTCATTCCCACCCTTCTTCTCTTTTAATCTGATCCAGGCCCTCCGCTTACCTACACCCTACTATATTCTATACATTTTCACAAGCAGCTTTCATCGGTGCTTGTCCTATTTCCGCTTTTTCAAGGACAGAAAAAGAGGAACGGCATTTGCCGCTCCCCTCTCTCTTTAGCCCCATCCGCCCTGCCTTCTGTTTGAAAGGCCGGGCGGAGATTCGGGCTTTTGTCTGCCCCGCCTGAGGCGGAGCAATCCATCCGTTGGATCTTTCCTTTACGGTCTCATCTGGATCCAAGCGCCGTCGCGGTCAACATCGTGGTTGTCCGGTGTGCGCTCTCCCATGTAGAGAGAACCGTAGGGACGTGCATTCTCCGGATTGCTGTAGACCCACTTCTGCAGATTGTGGTCGTAGCTCCAAGTCGTGCGCGGAGTATTCGGGTTCAGGAAGTACCATCTCCCGTTGACGAACTGCCAGTTGATCTGCATCGCGCCGGTCACGGTATTCAGATAATACCATCTTCCGTCGCTCTCGTCATGGTGCCAGCCCATCATCGCTCTTCCGAACCAGCCGTCGTGCGTCGTGCAGAGGAAGTACCAAGTCCCGTCGACGTCCTTGAACCAGCCGGAATCCATGATCGCGTCATCCGCGAAGTGATAACGGTAGACCACCGTCTTCCCGTCAAAGGTGTAGGAGAGGTTCGCCCAGGTCCCTCTGAGGAGAGTCTTGTTCTTGAGCTGGAACTCCCACTTGTGGTTTGCCGGGTCGATGTTGATCCAGTCTCCGTCGATTCCCACGCGGTAAGCGTTATTGTCCTGGATGGCATTAGCTTTGATACGGCTTCCTCCGGAATAGGATCCGCCGCCACCGCCACCGCCGCCACCGCCGCCGCGATGGCGATCCGGAGTATTCGGGTTCGGTCCGGGTGTCACGCCGCCGCCTCCCGTGAAGGAGTCGATCAGTGCCTTCAGACGGGCCAGTGCCGCCTCCTGCTCTGCGATCGTCGCAGAAGGATTATTCTTGTTGAATACAGCAAGGGCATCGTTTAAGGCATCCTGAAGCTGTGCCTGCTGATCTGCCGTGAGCTTGCCGCCGTTCAGGAGATCCTGTGCCTTGTCGATTCCGCCCTTCAGATCTGCGTGCGCCTTGTTCCAGTCCGGATTCTCCTCGTACCAGACATAGAGCGTCTTCTCACCGTTGAGCGGATTCGAAAGCTCATAGGCCTGATAGCTCGTCGCGGACTTCGAGAAGCCCTTCCGGATGTAGCGCTCATTGTCGAGCTTCTCCGGAATCGAAGCGGCCAGGAGAGCGTTGAAGGCATTGCTCATGGAGAGCGCCTCGCCTCTTGCCACATCGTTGATGGTCTGCGGAAGTCCCGGAGCGTCTGCGCTGTCCCCCGAGGCATTCGCAATCGTGACCGAGTAGGACCTCTTATAGGTCAGGACATAGGTCGCTCCGACCTTCGCATTCGGGATCTCCACCTGTCCGGTCGCCGGGTCGATCGAAAGACCGGCCGTCGTCAGATTGTTCACATTGTCGTCCGCATCCACCTCGACCAGCTCGAGATTGCTCGCGCCGTTTGCGAGGAGGTTCGCCGGGATCGCCCCGTATACCGTTCCGATCACGAGGTTCTTCCGCTCCGCTGTCACATCGCGGCTGGAGCCCGGCACTCTGGTTCTCCGAAGACGAACCCGCATCGCCCAGGCATACTCGAGGTTATTGCTGTCTGTGACAGCGCCCTCGACCAGCGGCTTCATGGCAGCGTTCGGTCCCGCCTTCTTCTCCAAAAGAATGCTGTAGTTGATCTTATCTGTCAGGTTCTGAATATCGTTCAGATCGTCCGTTGTGATCAGGTCTCCCTGCAGGAGATCCTGGAGGGACTTGCTCGATACGCCGAATTCCCCGTTCTTCGGGCCGAAGTCGACATTGAACATTCCCACCGGCGGGGTAGGATTCCCCGGTATGTTCGGAAGAGTAGAGGATGTCGCAAGCGCCGGGGTCTCATAGACCGGAGCCAGACGCACCGTCTCTCCCGGCATCGTGAAGCTCGAAGACCTCGTACCCGTGAAGTTTCCGGGATTTCCGAGAAGGATGTTCCAGTTCTTAAATGACTTTCCGATACTATTCGTGCTCGCCGCGTTGATCATGACCTGATCGCCCGCCTGAAGCCGAATGTGCTGATACTCTACCGTCGTGACGGTTACGGTATTCCCGCCTCTCGTATAGGAGGTCACCTTTCCGGGATCCTCGACATAGAGATCATAGAGGGTGCCTGTGGTTGTACCGCTCGAGAGATTTCCGGTGTTCACATTGGTTCCATAAGGAACACGGTTTGTCGCCGGGTCACTGGAGCCGACCGGGCGTGCCACAACGGTGTAGTTCGTGTTGGGATCCAGGTTCCGGAAGGTCGCGGGACCGCCGTTCGGATTGATGAAGCCGTCCGAGGAGCCGTCCACCGGGACCACGCGGCCGTTCTCATCGACCAGCGCATACTCGGTATTCGGAGCCGTCGGGTTCACGACCAGGGTTCTCGTATTGTCCGCCCCGTCGCTGGTGTTGAAGTTTGTGCCGATCGCGGGGATCGTGACGTCGCAGGGCGGCGCCGGATGTACCAGCGTGTCGACATAGGGGACACCGTGCGTGTCATAGTTGTGGAGCTCCGAGCTCGGGACCTCGTAGACCTTGTAGGGAGAGCCCGGGGTAAGGCCGGTGAAATCTCCGCTGCTGAGCGCAGTTCCGCTCTTGTTGTCCACGACATTTCCGTTCTCATCCACAACGACATAGGCGCGCTTCGCGTTCGGAGCCTGCACCGTGATCGTGCCGGTTCCCGTGGAGGAATCCAGCTTTCCGACCGCGGACGGCGTATGATTATAGCCGTCGTCGACGATGTTCGGAGCAAAGTTAAAGGTAAAGGTATCGGAAGCCGTGATCGCGTCTGTGGCATCGATATGCAGCACATTGCTGTCGTCATAGTGCGCAACCTGAACTCCAGCGCTGTTGAACCAGCCTGCGCCCCTGCTCTCCGCCATGCTGTAGCCATTGTTTGCGGCGACCGCGATACCACTAAGAAGATTCGAGAGCGTCGTCGTAGTGACACCCGCCGCGTCATAGGCCGGGAGCTGGTTGTTCCCCTTATAGGAGAGTCTACTAGCAGAGATACTTCCGTCTCCGCTTCCCTTCTTGAACTCGATATCGAGCCAGGCGCTCTGCTTCTTTACAACCTCTGCGACGTAGTCTTTCTCCGTATCAGAGGAGGTAAAGCTAATGGAAGTGTCCATCGCAATCTGAGCAGCGCTCGGTGCCAATGCGCCGGAGCTTGTGGCCGGGAACCAGCCCTTCAGCTCATAGTAGGGAGCATCCGTGGAGGACATCGTGATCAGTCCGCTCTCCACTGCGCCCTCCGCGACGCCGCTCACCTCAGAGAGGAGCTTCCGCATCGTCATGGAGCTGCTTTTCGGGAAATTCTTCTCCTGGTTTCCGGAGATGCTCGCACTGCTTCCGCCCGGATGCACAAAGAGCTTTACCTTCACAAAGGAAGCGGAAGAAGTATCCGGCGTGTAGTAGACCGTGAGTATTCCGCCGTGCACCGTCGGATTGATCTTCAACTTAGCAGGAGCAAGCGGGGGGACAGAGCTTCCGGCATCACTAAAGTAAGCTGAGTTGAAGTGGTAGGACGCCGGGTTCGAACTGGTATCAACCGCGACATCCGAGATCGTTCCAGTCTTATATCCCTCAGGGACATTGGGAAGCGTCACCTCTGTCTCCACGCCCGGCGTGAGATCCTTCAGATCGTCCGCAAGCGTCCCGCTTCCCGCCGCATTCGGAACCGGCTCCGTCGTTCCATCCGCATTCTTCACAAGGTATTTGATCCTGACATTCGCCTTGAACGCGGGATTCACCTTGTAAACGCAGTTGATGATGACATTCTGGTTTCCCATCTTCCACTTATTGGCGTTAAAGGAGCCGGGGAAGACGAGTCCACTGTCATTCTGTGCCGGTGCGGTATCGATATGATCAAAGAGATACTGCTTATTCCCGGAGCCGTCTACCAGGAAATGGCTCTCATCGGCCAGCGGGATATCCACCTCTTCATCCGGAGCCTTTCCGGTGACCTGACTGTCTGCGATTGGAGTCGCGACATTTCCCCCGTCTGCGAGAGTGGAGCCGTCATCCAGGCGGTAGCGCGCCGTCAGGGTAAAGGTCTGCGAGTTTCTCTTGTACTTAAAGCCGATCGCCGCATCCCGGTTCGGCATCGGTCCATCGACCGACTTCGGATCGGTCTGGGGACTTGGCTCAACGATACCTTCGTCGATCTCCGTCGCACCGTCCGGCCTCACAAATTTGTTGTTCTTAAGGATAATGGAATCCAGCTCATAGCCCGGAGGAGTGAGCGCTTCCTTCGAGATGTGGTCCTGCTTAGGAATCTGCTCTACATCCGAGAAAGCAAAGCGGTGCATATTTGCAGGCTCCGCTCCGCTCGCAGCATTCTCAAAGCTTCCCGAGGCAGTGCCATCCTTGTCAAAGAAGTGCACTACCTTCAGATGCTTCTTATGAGCACTGTCTCCCATCCAGACCGCCCGGTAAACCTCCAGGGGCTGATAGGGGAAGACCGGAACCTCATAGCTCGTCACCGTCGACAGGGTATTCTTCGAGATTGAGAGCTTCTGCCAGGCCTGGAACTTCATACCGTCCCAAGCAGGAGCATTGCCGGTGTTCCAAGGAAGCTTCGGGAGTGAAATCCCCGGAGGATTCATCGTCTCTGTTCCGGCGGTTCCTCCATTGATCGTGTTGGGATCACTCAGCCGATCTCCCGCCTTGCCCTTGATCAGAGTTCCGATCGCCCTATAGCCGGTCGGCAGGGTGGTATCAACCTCCGATGCAGTGACATGACTTCCATATGTATAGCTGCCTCCCACGGCCGGCCCATAGCCCGTATCCAAAAAGATCGCGGAGTCCTGACCCAGATTGAGCGGATGGTTCAGATCATAGTTGCCGGATATTCCCAGAGGACCGAGATAATCCGCCACCTGGTCCGGCGCCTCCACGCTGGCTGCAAGAGCCGTTCCCAGGGAGAGCTGGGAGAGCAGCATCGCCCCCGTCAGCACCCCCGAGAGAGCTCTCCTGAGCCTTCTTCGATTTGTTTTCTGTTTCATCTTCTTCTCCTTATACCGGGCGGGCTTCCCCGCCCGGTATCAAGATCATGTCGGTGCTTACTGTACGTATGCCCCGTTTGCATCTACATGGTAGCCGTCCGGAGTCTGCTCAGAGACATACATCGAGCCGAGCGGCTTCGTCGACACCTCCATGAAGACCCACTGGTCGATCCCCTCATCGAAGCGGTAGGTGATCGCCGGCGTCGCCTTCTTCTCGTTGAAGTAGTACCACTTCCCATCGATCAGATGCCAGCCAACGAACATCATGCCCGTCTCCGTATCCAGATAGTACCAGTGCTTGTCGACCGTATCATAGTGCCAGCCGGTCTTCATCTTTCCGAACCAGCCGTCGTGGATCGTGTTGCAGTAGTACCAGTTAAGCTTCTCGTCCCGGAACCAGCCGTAATCCATCAGTCCCTTCGAATTGAAGTGATACCAGCCGTTCTTCGAACGCTGATCGTAGGTGTACTCCAGCTTGGCCCAGGTGCTCTGCAGACGGATGCCGCCGTTTAAGACGAAGGCCCACTTGTGACCGGCCTCATCCACGAGCTCCCAGACTCCGTTCGTTCCAACGATGTAGTTCTTCTCCGCCGGCTGCCGGAAGCTGTTGCCGGTCACTCCGGCTCCTCTTCCGCCGCCGCCCGCAGACGAGCCGCCGTGCTGGCCGCCGTCTCTCGTGCGGGAACCGTAGTCCTCATAGCGCGGAACCAGAACGTCATCCTGATAGTGATCGTATACCTTTTTCAGCTTTCCAAAGGCCTCGATCAGCTCTCCGATCGTGGGACCCGGACGGCGATAGAGAAGCGCCTGCGCCTCTGCGATCGCATCCTTGATGACTCCCGCTTCCTTTCTCTTCAGGAAGTAGTCGTCCGCCAGGCGAAGTGCATCGTCCAGAAGCTCCTTGAATCGGTTGTACTCTCTGTCTCTCTCCTCCTTGTTGCTCTTATAGAAGGCGTAGGCAAAGGTCCTCTTCCGGATTTCGTCCTTCGCAGGATCAAACTTCTTCAGGCTGTCACGGCTCTTGCTCCAGCCCTTATAGGTCCACTCATAGCCGTCGTCATCGGTGTAATGCTCTGTCGGCACATTGACTGTGGCCCACTCCGGGTAATCCGCGGCGAGCTCGCCCCTTCTTACCTTGTAGTCCACAACCTGCTTGTCGTGATCGTTTGTGAAGGTCACATGATAAGCCCTGCTGTAGGCCATCACATAGCGCTTCCCGACATGGGCGTCGAAGCTGAAGAGCCCCGCCGTCTGCTCCGGATCGTCAGACATCGCAATCGGCGTCGCAACGACGGTTCCGCTGCTGTCGTCCACCTCGTAGAGCTGATAATCCATCTGGTCGACGTCGTCCTTATCGAGCTGGATGATCGTCTTGAAGCTCTGAGAGGTATAGCGGCTGTCATAGGTGTGGCTTCCCGGCGGATTGTAGAGCGGGTAGTTCACCTTTCTGCCGTTGACATAGCGGTCGAGGTCGATATTCAGAGACCAGGCTCCCGTATATGCCTTTTCATGCATATTGTAGGGATTGTCGTTCTTGATGATCTCATTCTCTTCCCGCTTCGGATGTCCCTTCTTATAGACGATGCGGTACTCGACGTCCGCGCCGTTTATATTCATGAGAACCTCGTCCGCGTTCGTCCGGAACTGATTCTGCAAAGCGGCATCCTCGTCCGGATCGTGGGCGAACTCACCGACCGCGCCGCCCTTGACTTCATCCGTCACCTCGACATTACTCGGGGACGCGACGGAAGGCGTGTAGTAGGCCGCCAGCACGACATTCGACTTCGGCATGGTAAAGCTGTAATTCTGATCTGTGATGTGTCCGGATACGCCCGGAATCGTTCCCGCGATTACCTTCCAGTAAAGGAAGCCGGTTGTGCTCTGCGGGCTGAGCACCACGGTCTCGCCCTCATGCGCCTCGGTGAAGCGGTTCGTTCCAACCGCGTTTCCGTTGACGCTCTCCACGGTTCCTCTCTTCGTCTCGACGATGAACTTCGGAACCTGCAGATCTCCGGCCGGATCCGTAATGATCTCCGAGCCGTCGGGCATCTGCTGCTGCGGTGTCAGGCTGCTGCCCTTCGGGCGCGCAACCACGATGTACTTCTTGTTGATCTCCAGTCCGGAGAAGGTCGCCTTCGACGGATTCGAGCCGGACGGCGTCTGCCAGCCGTCTGATCCGCACTCAGGAGTAACCACGGCGTTTCCGGTATCCGGGTCGATAACCGCATAGTCGGAATCCGGGTCCGCCGGATTGATGACGAGGACGGTCTTTCCATCGTTGTCCTCATCGTAGTTTACGACGTAGTTTGTCTCTATCGCGGGGATGAGCACATCTGTCGGGCCGCCTCTCGGCGTCACGGAGGAGATGTTGTCTCCCGGCTTCGGGGTCGGCTGAGAACGGTCGACCTCATAGACATCGTAGTGGTGCTCCGGGTAGAGGTTCTCGAAGTAGTTTTCCCTCGTGGGACTGCCCGGCTGTACCGCGATAATCTCTCCCGTAGCGGGATCGGTGATCACGTAATTGTAGTTCTGATCCGTATCGTGGACGCGGATCTGTCCCTTTCCGTTGTTGCTGTTATTGATGTGGCCGCTTGCATTCGGCGCCTGAGACGGGATGCCCCAGGGGATCGGATCCTTTCCGAACTGTGCATGGTAGGTCTCGCCCGGCTTTACGGTATCGGTCGCCTCCATCTTGTGTCCGTTCAGGAACCAGCCGTGGTGCAGGTAGTTTGGCTCCGGCGTAACGCCCGGCACGGAAACGGTCGACCACTGCTGCTCGTCATTGACATGCGCGCTCGTGGGATCGCCCGCGTTCAGGCTTCCATGAGCATCCGCGACGAACTGGATATCGCCCCAGTGCGCCGGATCCTCGATGAAGGAAGCGGTGAGCGTCTCTGTCGCGCCGCTCGCGAAGACCTCACTGTCCGGAAGCAGGGCTTCGCCCGCCTGACGGATGCCGTCTCCGTTTGTATCCCGGAACCATCCCTCAAAGAGATAGAGGTGGTCCGCCACCGCGTTCGGGATGAGGTGCTTGTCCTTCATGACCTGAATGCTGTAGGCCTCTGCCTGGTGGCTGCCGTCATTTCCGAGGACGTCGACCTTGAAGTCATTTCCGCCCGCGGAGGTCACATCCGGAGATACATAGCCCGGCGCCGTAGGATTGCTGTCATCGTTCGGCTGATTGTTCAGGCTTCCGTGTGCTCCCGGCTTAAAGATAATGTGGGACCACTTCGAGAGATCCCGATCGAAGCGATAGTTCAGATCCAGCTCTCCCTGCGGCATCATGCCGGTGAAGTCCCCGTTCGCCGCGATCGAATTCGTGACCGGCGGAGTAGCATCTGTCGTCACCGACGGATCTACATTGGAGTTTCCGACATCCAGGTTGTAGCCGTAGTACGGCATATGGTAGTCGCCCGCCGCGGACTTATTGAGTGCGGTGAAGGGCGCCGGCGTCTCATTGATCGGATCCCTGAAGTTTCTCAGGTTCCGGTCTACGGTTCCCTTATCCAGGAAGCTCGTGATAAACGGAGCCGCCATGCCGTTTGACTTATAGATAAAGACAATGTGCGTATCCCGGTTCCCTATCGTTCCGGTAAAGCTGTTCCCGGTAAAGCTTCCCTGGCTGTCCGAGTAGAGGTCCGTCGCCGGGGTGATAGGTGATCCGTCATAGTCGTCCACGACAGAGTTCGGAACTCCCGTCGGCGGCGTCTGCGTGTGGCCAAAGCCCCACTGCTTCTCTCCGTTTTGGAAGTCATAGCCGAAGATCGTGGGTGCCGTCACATTCAGAGACTCCTCCGGGAAGTGATCCGTCACGGTATCCGCCTTGATCGTCACACCGGTATCGCTCTTGTAATGGACATAGAACTTCGATTTCTGGCTGGGGTCCGTGCTCACATTATAGATGAAGTGCATCGAACCGTCCGTCCCCTCCAGCGTGGAGTGGAAGTTGTTTGAGCCGTCGAAGCCGTCTCCGCCATTCGCTATGGCGGTCGCCGTCTGCTTCAATGTGCTCGGAAGGACACTCGCCTTCGTCGAGGCCAGGTTCAGCTCATATCCCCTCGCGTGGTAGGGTCCGACCAGAATCGGAGTGCCGTAGGGGCCGTTCGCCGCCGGAGCCAGTGTCCGGAAGATGATCGAGCCGTTCGCGTTCTGATAATCAACGTTGAACTGCCTCTGGGTCGTAGTATCCAGCGTAAAGACCGCATAGTAGGTTACATCGGCATTCGGGAAATTCTGAATGCCAGGGGTCGTAAATACATCAGGAGCTGTCGCCGAAGCGGTCGTCGCCCAGCCGCGGAAGATCTTTCCATCCGATCTGCTGGGGAGAGGCACACCGACGATTGCGCTTCCCGCCTTTCCGGTCAGAGCGACCGGCGCGGTATTGCCATTCACGTTCCCGCCATTTAAGTCGAAGTTCACTGTGACATCCTTCACCTTATAGGTGTAGGTGATAATCACATCGGCATTCGGCATATCGACGGGCGTCGCTCCGATCTCGCCATTCGCTGCGGGAGCCCAGGTGGCGCCGTCAACTGTCGCGCTGCTAAAGACATAGGGAAGCTGTGTCCCCACCGTCCAGGTGGCTGCCTTTACAGAAGCTCCGGCTGTGATGTTTGCGGGAGGCGCGGCGATCTTAACCTTCGCCGACTTCGTCGCCTGTGTGGAGAAGCTTGCGCTGTCTCCGTCCCAAACACCCGCAATCCCATTTCCATCCAGAGTCGTCGTCGGAATCGCGCTGACAGGTTGTCCCCCGCCCGTGGTGAGGAGCTTCTTCCCGCTCTCATCCACGAAGTTATAGGTAATCTTGTTTCCCTCTCTGCGGAAGACTACGTTCTCCGCAGAAACCGGGGCTTCCCCATGCGCAACATCCAGGAGAGCAAGATCCGACTTGAACGGGGTGGTAGGAACCGTATTCCCACTGTTCGTCGGCACTGCTACAACCAACTGCTGCTGCGCCGAATAGCCCCCGCTGACATGGGCAGCCGGAAGCTTCTCCGTCGTGACGCCGATCGTTCCGGTAAGCTGTCCGTTTACCTTGATCTGCTGTCCATCATGGAGATAGACATTTCTGTCATTATTTCCGGCATCCTTTGCCCCGGTGATCTTGATATCCTTCTCGCCGCCGATCGTGAGGTCCGCTTCCACATTCACGAGTCCGCTCTTCTTCACGGCTCCGCCGGCCTGAATCGTAACTTCTTTTCCGGCGGTGAGGATCTCTGTGTTGCCTCCGGTAAGATTGAGTGCACTTCCCTTACCATCCACAGAACTGGAGGAGCCAGTAAGAGTGACACCGGACGTGACGGCCAGCGTTCCGCCAGTCACTTCAATCGCGGTATCCTTCGCATTGGTCCCGTTCACCTTAAGATCAGAGAGGTTCAGAGATCCGCTGCCACTCACATCCATAAGATGCCCGGCAGTTCCCGTGAACTTCAGCTCATGCGTATCGCCATACGGTTGGACATAAGTCCCATCCTGCTTATAATCCGTAGACTGGAGCGAAACCACCCGATCTGAGATCGAGATCGTCGAGGGCTGCGGGATATCCGTCTGCAAATAGATATAGCCGATATTTCCCGCCCCGATCTTATCGATCGCGTGCTGGATCGTCTTAAAGGGATGATCAAAGGTTCCGGCATTGCTGTCGCTTCCGACGCTGTCATTGACATAATAGGAAGCCGCCTGCGCGGAAAACGCAACCCTCTTTGTGATCTGCTGGTAGGGCTGCAGATAGATATTCCAGGAATAGGCAAATACGGAGTCGGTAACTCCGCTCTCGCTATGCCCCTTTCCACCGTAACGACGATTATTCTGCTTCCTGTAGCTGGAGGTGTGGAATTCTCCTGACCAGAAATTATCCACCCCTGTGATTCCCAGGCCGTAGCCCTCATCCGTCGTGATAATATCAAAAACCTGATAGGTCGGCGCCTGTGTGCCGGTCTTAGCGCCGGTTCCCACATTCACCATGTGGATGATTTTATCATGTACGTTTGTGACATTCGCGGTATCCGCGGCACTGGCTCCGGCCACCGCGCCGTCCTGCCCTACATAGGTATCGCCGTCCGTTCCGATCTGGATCGTATGGTAGTCTCCGTTGATCTCCTGCAGAGTGTAATCTGCAAGGATCATATTTCCATCCGCGCTGGGATGGAGAGTGAAACGAGCCCGTACGCCCAGGTTTCCAAGATTCTGTGCGACCCCGTTGCCCGGCAGAGGCATCTGCGCGGAGCCCGCGCTGGATCCTTGCCAGTACGCGTCATTCTTCGCGGCATTTTTTGCGGCATTCCCCGAGTCGAGCTGGCGGTAGAAGACGCAGAAACGTCCATCATTCGGCGTATGGCCGTAGCCATAGGCTGTCGTGACCTGTACCGTCTCTCCGTTCTTAAAGGAATTATCGTTGTTGGTGATGCTGCTGGCGTCCCAGTTCTTCCCATTTCCGTACTGCCCCGGCTTTACGATACCGTGCAGGTCGAATTCGTCCCCGACGCTACCGCCGCCGGAAACCGCCGCCGGAAACTGCCAGGCGGTTCTCTTTCCGCCGTTATTGTTTACATTGTAGTATTCCGGGTGGTTATCCAGTCCTGCGGCCTGAGCGGTGATTGTCGGCATCGCCACCTGCAGTCCTCCGGCGATCATAGAAGCGGAAAGCACGATCGAGAAAGCCCGCTTCGGTTTCCGAAGGAGCTCCCAGATTGCCTCCCATCTCTTTTTTCCTTTCGTTTTCATCATTTTCCCCTTTTACTTAGAGTCGGAAGCCTCCCTACTCATCCTTGAAGTTCAGCTTCATCTCCTCCGGCAGATAGGAAAGATCCGTCGTGCTTCCCGCTCCCGCGAGATATCCTCCGGCGTAATGATCCGTCTGATTCTCGTTGTAGCCGTAGAAGCCCTCTCCGCGATCGCCCTTCATCCACTTCGGAGCTCTCGACTGATCCGTCGCATATCCGACCAGCTTGTCGTCTACGATGAGGAGATATTCTCCCTCTCCCAGGCTGAGCGCTTTCCGGGTCCCCTTCATGAGGTTTCCGGCGCTGTTGATTACCCGGTACTCCGAATTCGAGACCTTGACCACACCATAGCGGTACTCCGGATTTGCCTGGAACAGAAGTCCGTTGATATAGTAGCGGTTTCCGACCTTCTCGAGGATATTGCGGTTTCCGTAAGCCTTTCCGTTTGCGGCAAAGCCGAAGGTATGCTCGCCGTCATCCAGCTTGATCTTGATATTCTTCCCGGTCTGCATGGAACCGTCGTTCCACTCGTCGACATTGAAGAAGTAGAGATCCGCTCTCTCGATACCGTAGAGGTCGCCGTTGATGAAGTTCTCCGATTCCCAGCTGTCCACGTCGTACTGCGCCACGAACTCTCTCCTCTTGTCGAAGAGGACGAAGCCCGTCTTCATTCGGCCGATGCCGTCGAAGGCGTAGCGCTTTCCGTTGATGTTGAAAATCTTGTTCCGGAGGACCTTTCCGTTGCTTCCGGCTCTCCACCAGCTGCTCTCCTGATCCTGATAGTCCTGCTCATCAAGCTGCTCGGAGGGATACATCCAGAACCAGCGATCCTTGAAAAGCTCCCCGCCGTTGTAGCCGGAGTAGAACTTCACCGGCACATCACTCGTCGGATTGGAGCGGCGGAGTGTGCTGACCGATGCGACAGAGCCCCACCACGGATCCATGACACCGTTCTCATCGAAGCCGTAGGTGATTCCCTTGACCGTCTTCTCCTTGATCTTTCCGTCTGTGCTCGCGACCTTCTTGCCCTTCTCGTCGAAGTAGAACCACATATCCTTATACTGATAGTAGTCCCGGTCTACGAGCTGGCTCTTCGTATCGGAGCCTGTGAAGGGGACCAGCTTGTCCGCGTAATGGTACCAGCCGTCCGTGACCAAAGCCCCGTCGTCTCCCCCATAGTAAACTCCCTGTACGAAGGGGTCGTCGCCGTCCACGATTCCGCCGTTCTCATCCAGCCATCCGGTGAGCATGAGACCATCCTCATTAAAGGCATAGTTCTTGCCGTCGATGACCTTCTTGAACTTGTCCCCCACCTTCCGGTAGGACTTTCCGGTGGGCCCGAAGTAGTACCAGCCCTCCGCGAAGCTGCCCTGGTCCGAACTCTGCTCGCCGCTGATATGAACCCACTGGTTCACAGCCATGACGCCGTCCTTATCCAGGTAATAGGTATCATTCTGCCAGCTGAGAAGCGAGTCTTTCAGCAGCTTCCCATCTGACCCCAGGTAGTACCAGCGCGGTCCGGACTGACGCCAGACATTTGTCATGCTCTCTTCCCGGGCGTTGTTGTACTTCCACTCCCCGCTGGAATTGTCCCAGCCGGGCAAGGCATAGCTCATTATGCCTGAAGCGGAGAAGTACAGCGCCCCGGCGGCAAGACCCGCCAGCACTCCCAGTGCTTTTCTCCTTTTCATCGCTCTTTACCTCTCTTCTCCCTCGCGGGAATACTTATTTGGAAAGATCTGGCAGGACTTCAACCCCGTTTCGAAAGGAAACGGGCGATGGACGCGCGTCATAAACGGGGAAAGCCCCGATCTTCGCCTCGATTTTACCATATTTTAAGAATATTACAAGAATTATTTTCCCTCCGTCTCCTTTTCCTTTCCGCAAACGGAAGATTTCCGAAAAATCCGGCTCGATTTATCCCCCTCCGGGGGTGATTACGGGCATTTATAAACTCAATCCACCGTGGGTGTCGACTTATTGTTTAATATTTGTTAGGAATTTTTAAAGAAAAGAGAAAGGGCAGTGCTTTCGCATTTTACATCTGTGGGAATCCATGTATAATAAATAATGAAAAGAAAGGGAGCCTGAGCCCGCGGGGAGGAAAGAATGGATGTACAGCAAACGGGTCGCTTTATACAAGCAATTAGAGGAACAGTTTAACAGTAAGATCTTGGCCTACATAACCAGTGATCGTCCCTATATGAGTGCCCAGATCTCTCCGGACGTCATCGATTACTTCATCGATCACCTCGATAAAATCGGTCCCTGCAAAAAGATTTCCCTGTATCTCTATACTCGGGGCGGAGATACCTCTGCGGCGAGAAATATAGTAAATCTTCTGCGCATATATTGCGACAGTTTACAGGTCATTGTTCCTCATAAAGCACATAGCTCCGGTACTATCATAAGCCTTGGCGCCAATGAAATCGTCATGACCAAGCAGGCCACCCTCGGCCCGATTGATCCGAGTCTCCATACCCCTTTAAATCCAAGACTAGCGGATGACCGTATCTACCCGGTAAGCGTTGAAGCGGTAAAAGGCTACTTGGAATTCGCGAAGAATGAACTATCCATTACCGACAACGGATCTTTGGCAAGTATCTTCGAAAAGCTTACGGATTTTGTCCACCCTTTGGTTTTAGGAGAGGTCTATCGTTCGAAAGCCCAAATACAGATGATGGCAAAACAGCTGCTTCAAAATCAAGTCACGGATCCGGAAAAAATCAAAAAAATAATCGCCTTCCTTTGCAGCGAATCCGGCAGTCATGATTATACCATCAACCGAAGAGAGGCCCAAAATGAATTAGGCCTCCGGATAAAAAAACCTACGCAAGAACAGTATAAGATCATAAAGCAGCTTTATGACGATATCAACGATGAGCTGCTCTTCAGCAAACCTTTTTTATTAAATGAGATCAACGGTGCTTATGCCGTCAGGAGATGTCTGCTGGAAAGTGTAATCGGCGGATCCGATTATTTTTCAACGGAAGGGCTTGTCATAAGAGCAGCTCTGCCGGATGGGCAGACTGCTCTCCAAAACCGCATTCGTTTTGAAGGATGGCGTCACGATCGTTCTTTCGATAATGAAGAAATCACAATCCACAACGGAGAAGAGGAAGTCGTTTATGAACGAGGCACAAAATATCAGACCTAATACCACAGCAGGTACTTGCAATAACGCATACTATCCTTATGTCACTTCGGCGGTTTCCACCGATACGCCGAATTATGTCCTGCTGTCGACCAAGGAAATGCCTGATGTCAGTCCGGAAAACACCGGCAAATATTCCGTCTTTGACATTGCCAACTGGTTCCTTTCAAAAGGAGAAATGACCCATAAAAAGCTTCAGAAGTTATGCTATTATGCTCAGGCTTGGTGTTATGCCCTTAAGGGATATCGTTTAGAAGATACTGATTATCAGGCCTGGATTCATGGTCCAGTTTCACCGGCACTTTGGGAACGATTCAAGTCCTTTGCTTATGATCCCATTAAAATTAAAGGGACGGTGAGATTAAGAATAGCCCCGGAAGATGAAGCACTTTTGAATGATGTGTGGGATACGTACGGAGAGAATACGGGAAATGCGCTTGAGACACTGACTCACAGAGAGTTACCGTGGATAGAGGCAAGACGAGGTTATGAGCCGGACGAAAGATGTACCGTCGTTATCTCTCCGGATACCATGGCGTCTTACTATAAATCCATCTACAGCGGCGATTAGCGATGGCAAAATTAACGCAAAAACAAAATAGAGAGGTGCCCTTCGAGTTGTGCTTTAAGTACCCCTTGGAGAATGGTTACTCCTTTAAAAATCTGAAGCCTGAAAACATAAAACAGTTTCAGGCCTTTTTAGATAAAGTATCACATATGACCGTTACTCAAGTGGATAAGGCCTTTTCCAGAAAACCGGACAGCAACGATACCTACAGGGGCATGCAAATCTACCATTATGGAGTAACGGATACTTTCCGGATCCATGTCGTAATCGAAGCCGGCTATTATAAGATCATCCGATTAGATCCCAGACATCAGGTTCACCGTGGTTGATGTTGATGAGTCTGCAAAAGGCAAAAGTCTTCCGCTGCCTTTTTCCCGACCGCGATGCCGCTCCACTCGCCCTGATGGGTGATCGAAAGGATTTCCCAGAGCGCTTCTCTCTCCCGGAAGGCGAAGAGAACCTCTTCTTCCCGCTCCCTCAGGATGCCGGAGCAGAGAAAGACGCCGCCCGGCTTCAGGAAATCTCCGGCGATCCCGCTGAGGAGGATAATGACCGGCGCCAGGATATTGGCGAGGACGATGTCAAAGCAGGAAAAGCCGAGCTCCTTCCGAAGCTCCTGTCCCTCCGGGCCGATGACATTTCCGATGCGAAGGCGAAAGCGGTCCCGGGAGAGACGATTTGCGAGGAGATTTTCTCTCACGGCCTCTGCCGCTGCCTCATCCAGGTCCGTGGCATCGACCGATACCGCGCCGAGCTTCAGCGCGGCGATCCCGAGGATGCCGGAGCCGGTCCCGATATCCAGAACCCGCATGCCGGGCCTTAAGTATTTCTTCAGACTGCGGAGACAAAGCTGCGTGCTCTCATGTCTTCCGGTCCCAAAGGCGGTCCCCGGGTCGATCTCAATCACCGTTTTCCCTTCCGCCTCCGGCGGAAGCTCCTCCCAGCTTGGCTTGATGAGGATGTCGTCCACGCTGAAGGGATGAAAGAAGCTCTTCCAGCTGTCGATCCAGTCCCTGTCCTCGGTCTCGGAGCTTTCGATTCTGCCCTCCCCTATATCACAGCAGGCCCTCATTCTCTCGATCCGATCGCGAAGCTCCCGGAGTAAGGAAGAAATCTCCTCCTCCGTATAGAGATTGTCCGAGTTTGGGAGGTAGCTTGCGTCCACGCCGGGATCCTCCCGCCTCTTTTTCAGCTCTGAAAGACGTCTTTCCTTCTCATCATGCGGCAGAATCTCCACATAAAAGCAAAGCTCCGCCCTCCCATCGTCCGGCCCGAGCTCCGGGAGGATGTCGATGAACATCTCCTTTTTCTCGGACTCGGAGAGCGGCACGCGGTCTCTGATCTCCGCCCCCAGGATGCCAAGCTCCGCGAGCTCCGAAAGCAGAATTTCCTCCGCCGATACCGTCGTATGGATCGTATACTTCCTCCAGACCATCTCTTCTCCGCCCCTTCCCGCGTATCCGCCTTTCACAGCGCTTATGCTTCACTCCCTGCATTCTCCCACAGGGCGTTCCCCCCTGTCAAGGCTGCCGGAGGGCATGCCCCCCCTTTCCATGCTCTTCCCTCCTTCGGCCGGGTCCGGGGTCCGACCCCCAAAAGAAGGAAAGGAGATAGAAAGGCGAATACCCTCTCATATCGGAGAGGGATGAGGCGGAGCGCGGATTCGGAGCGCCGGATTTGGAGAGTCGGGGAATTAGAGAGTTTTCTTCCGGCAATGGATTTTTCCCGGGGGATGCTCTATCATAGGCAACGTAGACAATGAGGCTGCCGCCCTGCCGGCCGGGCGGCAGGCGGCAAAGCGGTAGTATAAGACGGCGGGGAGGGAATTTTGCATCATTTTTTTGCGGAAGCAGCGGATATCTCGGAGAGGGAGGTGCGGCTCCGGGGAGAGAATCTAAGACATCTGAAGAATGTGCTGAGGGCGCACCCCGGAGAGCGGGTTCTCATCTCCGACGGGGAGGGGACGGATTACGAGTGCGAAGTGGCGGAGCTCGGGGAGGAGGAAATCCTTCTCAGGATCTGCTTTCGGGAGGAGATCCATGAGCTCCCGGCGGACATCTGGCTCTTTCAGGGGCTCCCAAAATCCGACAAGATGGAGCTCATCCTCCAAAAGGCGGTGGAGCTCGGCGTGCGGGGGATCATCCCTCTTGAAAGCCGGAACACGGTCGTCCGGCTGAACCCGGGGAAGGCCGCCGCAAAGAGGCAGCGCTGGCAGGCGATCGCAGAGGCCGCCGCGAAGCAGTCCAAGCGCTCGATCATCCCGGAGGTCATGCTCCCGATGCGCTGGAAGGACGCGCTCTCGCTGCTTCCGGGCTTCTCCCTCCGCCTGATCCTCTATGAAAATGCGAGGGGGGCGGAGCGGACGAGGGAGCTCCTCCTGGGCCTCCGAAAGCCATGGAAAGAGGCCGCCCGTCCAGCAGAAGCAGGAGCGGGGGCAGAGAACGAAAAAAAGACGCCGGATAGGCGTCGGAAAATCGCGGCTTTCATCGGGCCGGAGGGCGGCTTCTCCGAGGAGGAGATCGCAGAGGCGAGGGCGGCCGGGATGGAATGCCTGAGCCTCGGAAAGCGCATCCTCCGAACGGAGACCGCGGCGCTGTGCGCGCTGAGTCTCCTCATGCTCTTCCTCGAGGACTGAAGGCAAACGGGTGATTGGCTTTCCCGGAAGCCGCCGATCCAGGGATCGGACGGCGTGCATGCCGAAAAGTGCATACCGAAAAACGAGGTATGCCGGAAGCGGTCGGATCAGCGCCTTGAGAAGCGGCGGAGGATCGGAAGAAGCTCCGAGAGGGCTGCGAGCACCGCGTCGACATCCTCCGGCTCATTGTAGAAGCCGAAGGAGAAGCGGAGCGTCGAATCGAGAAGTTTCTCCGGGACGGAAATCGCGCGGAGCGTGCCGGAGATCCCGGGGTGATTCGAGGAGCAGGCGGAGCCGGAGCTCACAGAGATCCCTCTCTCCTCCAGGGCATGGAGGAGAACCTCCGCCCTCACCCCCTCAAAGGAGGCGGAGACGATCTGCGGCGCGGAGCCCTCCCCCTTTTCCGAGTATACTCTGACCCCGGGGAGCGCGAGGAGCCCGTCGATCAGCCGGTCCTTCATCTCCCGGAGGTGCTGCACCCGGACGGGGAGATCCCGGTAGCAAAGCTCCGAGGCGAGGCCGAGGCCCGCGATGCCGGGGACATTGTGCGTGCCGGAACGCATCCCCTCCTGCTGTCCTCCTCCGAGGATCAGGGGGTGGATGCGGACATGCTCGTCGATATAGAGAAATCCCGTCCCCTTCGGCCCGTGGAGCTTATGCCCGCTCGCGGAGAGGAGGTCGATCCTCTCTTTTTTCGGGCGAATCTCATACTTTCCGTAGGCCTGGATCGCATCCGTGTGAAAAAGCGTCTCCGGATTTTCTTCTTTTATAATGCGCCCGATCTCTCCGATCGGCTCCAGAGCGCCGATCTCGTTATTCACATACATGATGCTCACGAGGACAGTGTCCCGGCGGATCGCATTTCGAAGCTCCTCCAGGGAGATATGCCCCTTTTCGTCCACGGGAAGCAGGCTGATCTCAAAGCCCTCTTCCTCGAGGAAAGAAAGCGTCTGATAGACCGCCGCGTGCTCCACATTGGAGCTGATGATATGCTTTCCCTGTCTCCTCTTTGCGAGCGCCGCGCCGATCAGCGCCGCATTATCCGATTCCGTCCCTCCGGAGGTAAAGACGATCTCCCGCGGCTTCACCCTGAGAGTCTTTGCGACCTGCTCTCTCGCCCTCCGGAAAAGACGCTCCGCCTCCAGACCCTTTCTGTGCTTTGAGGACGGATTGCCGTAGTCGGAGAGCATCGCCTGCTCTACGAGCTTCGCCGCCTCGGGGAAGACTCTGGTCGTCGCCGAATTGTCCAGGTAAATCTCTCTCATCCCTTCCGTCTGCTCCACTCCCCTTTCTTCCTAACAGATATTCGCATCCCCGGCCCGGGCGCTGCCCGCTCGGCGGAGTCTGCGCCCGGAAATAAGGAGCTCATATCGCTGGTGCTATGCCGTCTCCCCGACCGCCTCCGCATAGGCTTTCAGCGCCTCCTGCTGCTTTTTGTTCAGCTTCGTCGGGACCGATACCACCAGTGTGACATACTGATCCCCCCGGACTCCGGGGCTCTGAAGATGCGGAACGCCCTTTCCGCGCAGACGGACTCTGGTATCGGTCTGTGTCCCCGCCTTTATGGAGAGCTCCACCGGCCCGTCCACGGTCTTTACGATGGTCTTCCCGCCGAGCGCCGCCTTCGCGAAGCTGATGGCCTCCGTGGAGTAGATATTGGTGCCCTGCCGCTTGAAGAAGGGATGCTGCCCCACCGCGATGTTCACAAGGAGATCCCCTCTCGGTCCGCCATTTAACCCGGGGTCGCCGCTTCCGCTGAGTCGGAGGGTCTGTCCGTCGTCGATCCCCGCCGGGATCTTGACGGAGAGCTCCTTCTCCTTCGTGATATAGCCCTCGCCGCGGCAGTCCGGGCACTTTTCCTTAATGATTTTCCCGCTCCCATGGCACTCCGGGCAGGTGACGACCTGCTGCACAGAGCCGAAAAAGCTCTGCTGCGTCATCACAAGCTGGCCCTTCCCCTTGCAGCGCGGACAGGTCTCCGGCTGCGTGCCGGGCTTCGCGCCGCTGCCGTGACAGTTCGGACAGCTGTCCTTGCTGCGGATCTTCAGCTTTTTCTCGCAGCCCTTGATCGCTTCCTCGAAGCTGATGCGAAGCCCCGCCCGGAGCGAATCCCCCCGCATGGGCCGGCTGCCCCTCTGCTGCTGTCTCCCGCTAAAGCCGCTGAATCCTCCGAAGCCTGCTCCAAAGAAATCGGAGAAGATATCGGAGAAGTCCATGTTCGAGAAGTCATAGCCGCCAAAGCCCGTGCTCGCGCCCGCCGCGGAGTTCGGGTCAAAGGCCGCGTGCCCATAGGTATCGTAAGCCTTCCTCTTTTCCGGGTCGGAGAGAACCGCGTAGGCCTCAGAGCATTCCCGGAATTTCTCCGCAGCGCCCTGGTCCCCCGGGTTCGCGTCCGGATGGTATTTCTTTGCGAGCTTTCGGTAGGCCCTCTTGATGGCAGCGTCATCCGCCGTCTTCTCTACTCCGAGCACCTCGTAGTAATCCCGTTTCTCTGCCATTTATCGTCTCCTGTCTTTCCTAAAGCACAAAATGCCTATGACCCGGAGCAGTTGCTCCAGGTCACTCTCGGGGGCTCCGGGGATTTTTGCGAAAAAGAACGCATCCATCCTTTCCAAAGCCCCCTCTTCCTTTCCGTCCCGCCAAGGATCCGGGGATCAGACCTCCTTGAAGTCCCCGTCCACGACGCCGTCATCCTTCGCATCGGACCCCGCTTCGCCCATATTTTCCGAGGAAGCGCTCTCCTGCGCGTTTGCGCCCTGTCCACCGGCCTGCTGCGCGTTCTCATAGACCTTCGTAAAGAGCGCCTGAGAGGACTTCATGAGCGTCTCCTGCGCGGCCTTGATGCGCTCCGCGCCGTCCTTCGTGATGCCCTCGAGCGGATTTGCCGCGAGCACATCCTCCAGTGCCTTAAGATCCGCCTCCACCTGGGACTTGTCGGACTCGGAGATCTTGTCCCCTACGTCCTCGAGTGCCTTCTTCGTCTGGAAGACGATGGAGTCCGCACCGTTTCTGACCTCGATGGCCTCCTTCTTCTCCTTGTCCGCCGCCTCGTACTGCGCGGCCTCCTTCACAGCCTTATCGATATCATCCTTCGACATATTCGAGCCGGAGGTGATGGTGATGTGCTGTTCCTTTCCGGTTCCCTTGTCCTTTGCCGAGACATTGACGATGCCGTTTGCGTCGATATCGAAGGTCACTTCGATCTGCGGCGTGCCTCTCTGCGCCGGGAGAATGCCGTCCAGGCGGAACTGTCCGAGAGTCTTATTGTCTCTCGCAAACTCCCGCTCTCCCTGTACGACATGGATATCCACGGCGGTCTGGTTGTCGGCCGCAGTCGAGAAGATCTGGGAGGCTCTGGTCGGGATGGTGGTATTCCTCTTGATGAGCGGAGTCGCCACACCGCCGAGCGTCTCGATGGAAAGTGTCAGCGGGGTCACATCCAGAAGAAGGACATCGCCCGCTCCCTCATCTCCCGCGAGCTTTCCGCCCTGCACCGCCGCGCCGAGAGCCACGCACTCGTCCGGGTTCAGGGTCTTGGAGGGCTCCTTTCCGGTGATCCTCTTCACCTTCTCCTGCACCACGGGCATACGGGTGGAGCCGCCGACCAAAAGGACCTTGGAGAGCTCCGCGGACGTGAGTCCGGCGTCCTTCAGGGCGTTCTGCACGGGGACCGCCGTCCTCTCCGTGAGATCCGCAGTGAGCTCCTCAAACTTCGCCCGGCTTAAGTTCATGTCGAGGTGCTTCGGCCCTCCATCCGTCGCAGTGATGAAGGGCAGGTTGATCTCCGTCGTCGTCGCAGAGGAGAGCTCCTTCTTCGCCTTCTCCGCCGCCTCCTTCAGTCTCTGGAGCGCCATCTTGTCCTTCGAGAGATCCACGCCCTCCGCCTTACGGAACTCGTCGATCATCCACTGCGTGATCCGCTCGTCGTAGTCGTCTCCACCGAGCCTCGTGTCCCCGTTCGTGGAGAGAACCTCGATGACGCCGTCTCCGATCTCGATGAGGGAGACATCGAAGGTGCCTCCTCCGAGATCATAGACCATGATCTTCTGCTCGGACTCATCATCCAGTCCGTAGGCGAGCGCCGCCGCTGTCGGCTCGTTGATGATCCGCTTCACATCCAGTCCCGCGATCTTTCCCGCATCCTTCGTCGCCTGTCTCTGCGCGTCGTTGAAATAGGCCGGGACGGTGATGACGGCCTCCGTGACCTTCTCTCCGAGATAGGCCTCTGCGTCCGCCTTCAGCTTCTGAAGGATCATCGCAGAGATTTCCTGCGGCGTATAATCCTTTCCGTCAATCGATACTTTATAATCTGTCCCCATGTGCCTCTTGATGGAGGAGACCGTCCTCTCCGCATTGGTCACGGCCTGACGCTTCGCGGGCTCTCCCACGAGACGCTCCCCGTTCTTCGTAAACGCCACCACGGACGGGGTCGTTCTCATACCCTCCGAGTTGGGGATGACCGTGGGCTTTCCGCCCTCCATGACTGCCACACAGCTGTTTGTCGTTCCAAGATCAATTCCGATGATTTTTCCCATAGCTTCCTCTTCCTTTCCCAAGCTCTTCCCCGGATCCTTCCGGGTTCCGCTTCGAATCCGTTTTCTTTTGCTGCTCTTCCTTCGTTCTGCTTCTCTTCGTTTTCTTAATGCTTTTAGTTCTGCTGCTTCTTCCTGCTGGCTCTGCCTCTTCTTACTGCTCTTGTTTCTTTCTTGCTGCCTTCCTCTGCTTTTTCTTTCCCTTCTGTCTCTTCTTTTTTCCTCTGTCTTTTTTCTGTTTCTCTAAGCTCTTTGGTTTTTACGGCTTTTCCTTGCCGAGTGCCTGTAGTGCCTGTATCAATTCCTTTCTGCTTCACCGCCTTATCTGCCGGGCAGTCGCTCCATAAGCAGGCCGTCTGCCGCCCCGGCGACTCGGCTTCGCCCGGGTGGCTTCAGCCGACCTCCCTGCGGGAGGCACTTCTCTACGAGAAGTGGTCAAGAACGCTCCGAGTCTGCCTGATGGCAGACTTCTGCGCTTGCGCCGCTGGCCGCGGCAGTCGGAGCGAGAGCGTCCTGTGTTGGAGCGGCTGCCCGACAGATAGAGATGCAATCAACAGAAAGTTATTCTCATTTTTTCACCTTTACCATGGAGTGCCTTATCACCGAGCCCCGGAAGGTATAGCCCTTTTGGAGGTCCGCGGTGATCGTGCCTTCCTCCGCATCTCCCTCCTCGTCCGCCATGACGGCATTGTGAAGCGCGGGATCGAACTTCTTTCCCTCCGCCTCGATCTCCTTCACGTCGAGATCCGAGAAGAGCTTTCGGAGCTGGCGGTAGATCCCGTCTACTCCCTTTTCAAAGGGTTCTTCCTTCTCCCCTTCAGAGAGCGCGTCCAATGCTCTCTCGAAATTGTCCGCGATGGGAAGAAGCTTCTCTATGACATCCCCTGCGCCGAGCTCGAACATCCGGGACTTCTCCCGCTCCGTCCGCTTTCTGTAATTATCAAACTCCGCGTAGAGCCTGGTGTATTTATCCTTCCAATCGGACAGCTCCTTCTCATAGCGCTTTTTCAAAAGCTCATTTTCCGCTCCGTCCGACGGCTCGTTCTCCGCTCGCTCTGAATCGGGAGCGCGCTCTCCTTCTTCCTCACCTGACTCTCTCTCCGCCTCCTCTTCCGGCTTTTCCTCTGCCTTCTCTCTCTGCTCCGCCCCCGGCTCTTCCGGCGCGCTTTCGCCTTGCTCCGAGGCGTTCTCGTTCTTTTTCTCCTCTTTTCTCTCTTCTTTTACACTCTCTTCGATTACATTCTCTTCTGTCCCGCTCCCGCCCTCTCCGGGCGTCTTCCAATCCTCCGACATAAGTCCTCCTTCTCGCTTCTTTCGCGCTCCGGTCCTTTCCCTTCCTTATCCCGCTATCCGTTTCCGGGAAAAGCCTGATCCATCTCGTTCATAAGCCTCGTGAGGATCTCCAGAACCTTTTCGTAGTCCATCCGCTTCGGTCCGATCACGCCGATCGTGCCCCGCATGCCGTTCCCAATCTCATAATTTGCGGTGACGACGGAGCAGTCTCCTATGTCCCGAAGCGGAGATTCTTTTCCGATATAGACCTGTATCTGTCCCTTGGACTCTGAGTCCGGCTCCTCCATAAGCTCCAGGAGCTCGTCCTTTTTCTCGAGCGCGGCGATCAGCCGCTCCGCATTTTCCGAATCCGTGAGCTCCGGATACTTAAAGATATTCGTCGCCCCGGAGGTGTAAATCTGCCTCTCCTCCCCGTCCGTGTCCAGGATAGAGATAAGGCTTTTCAAAACAGCCCGGAGTGTGCCGCGGAGTCCGGATCTCGCGCAGACCTTCGCGCATCTCCCCTCCGTAAGGTCATCGCCGCCAAGGCCGGAGAGTTCATCATTCAGGAGAAGATTCAAAGAGAGCACTGTGTTGAAATCGAGCTCCTCCCTCTCGTCCCTCCGGACCATCGCGGTTCGCACGATATTTCCCTCAAACATGACGACGAGGAGCAGCCTCCGCGAGTCCACGAGGGAGAGCTGGAGGAAGCGGATCCGTCTCCTCTGTATGCTCGGCCCCGAGATCATCGCCGCGTAGTGAGTATTCTCCGCGATGCTTCGGACCAGGGATTTCAGGACGGTCTCCAGGCGGTCCACCCGCTGGAACATGCTGCTCTTCACCTCATCCAGCTCCCGCACCTGTTTCTGCATGAGCTGATCCACGTAGAAGCGATAGCCCTTGTCGGAGGGAATCCGGCCGGCAGAGGTATGCGGCTGCAGGATATAGCCCATCTCCTCCAGGTCACTCATCTCATTTCGGATCGTCGCGGAGCTCAGATTCAGCCCGGAGTATTTGCTGATGGTTCTGGAGCCCACCGGCTCTCCGGTCTCGAGGTAGTTTTTGATGATCGCAGTGAGAATAATAAGCTTTCGATCGTCCAATGTCATCCTCTCCCTCCTTTCCCAGGAAGTACTCTGAGCACTCGCTTTGCCTCTTCCCTGTTAGCACTCTATTGATCGGAGTGCTAACATCTATGCAGTATGATACTATCCGCGTTTCCGGATGTCAAGCATAAATCCAAGTTTTCTCAGAAAAAAAAAAGCGGGGCAGGCCCGCTCTTCTTTCCTTCTCTCCTCGATTCCGCTGTATCAGTCTCTATTCCTCTTCCGCCGGGCGGCCGCTCCGTAAGCAGTCCATCTGCCGCCCCGAAGACTCGGCTTCGCCCGGGTGGCTTCAGCCGACCTCCCTCCGGGAGGCACTTCTCTACGAGAAGTGGTCAAGAACGCTCCGAGTCTGCCTGATGGCAGACTTCTGCGCTTGAGACTCGGCTTCGCCCGGGCGGTTTCAGCCGACCTCCCTCCGGGAGGTACTTCTCTTCGAGAAGACTCAAGTACCGCTCTATTTCTTCGGAACGGCGAGGAAGACCTCCGCATATCGGTTTCCGTTCCAGGTCACGCCGAGCGCTTCCTCTCTGCTGTCGAAATAGATGTCGATCATCTGTCCCTTCACGCCGCTCCCGATATCCTCCACCGTATAGACGGTATTTCCGATGAAAATCTTGGTCCCAAGAGGGAGGACGCTTGTGTCCGCCGCAATGGTGTGATTGCTCTTTGTGGGTTTTCCGGAGTAGGTGTTTCCATCGCCGTAATAGCCGGTGATCATGAAGACGCCCTTCTTCTCCCCTCTCGTATACAGCTTCGATTCCTCCGTCAGCACATTGCCGATGGGGGTTTCCGCTATCTTTCCGATATCAGGCAATGCCGGAGCGGCCGCGGCCTCCGGGACATTCGCTCCCTTATCCTCTCCTTCAAAGACCTCTGAGGCGGCCGCCGGCGCCACTCTCGCGATTTCCTCCTCCGCCAAGGCCGGAAACGCCGCAAAGAGAAGCAGCAAAGCCGCTGTCAAAACGGATATCTGATATTTTTTCATATCCTCTCCTTCCTCTTCTCGTCGGTCGGAACAGACGATGTCCGTCTAAGGGTAGCCGAAAGTGCGGCGATCCGTCAAGCGACTTTTTTCTGACAATGCTTCTTTATGCGCAAAGCCCTATACCACTCTTTCTTGACTTTGTCAAGTATAAAAAGTAGAATAAGAACAAAAGATAGGGAAGAAGGTGTTGAGAATGCCAGGTGTTTCCGTAAATGTTCAGCCTGCAATCCTTGATTGGGCAATGCAAAAGGCCCAAATGGGAAATGCAGGCAGTTCTGTAATTGAAATGATTGCTAAGTGGATTTCTGGCGAAAAAGCGCCTACTTTCAATCAAATTGAGGATGTCAGTAAAAAAATAAGCATTCCTTTCGGTTTCTTTTTCTTAAAGGAGCCTCCGATTGATGAATGTAAAATTGTCGATTTCCGTACTGTTGACAGTATTTCTGTGCAAAACCCGAGCAGGAATTTGATAGATACCGTCGACCTTATGTCCAATGTCCAGGAATGGATGGCGGAATATAATAAGGACAACGGGATCTCCGCTTATCCTTTTGTCGGCAGTGCCAAGATAAGCGATGGCGTGGCGATTACTGCAAACGCTATCCGAGCGGAATTGGAATTAAGCCTTAATTGGTTTGATGATTTTAAAAGTTCTGCAGAAGCATTTAAGAGCCTTCGAAATTCCATCATGAATCTCGGAGTACTGGTCATGATGAACGGTGTCGTAGGCAATAGCACTCATCGCACACTTAATGTTAAGGAATTCAGGGCATTTACTCTTATAGATCCGTATGCGCCTTTGATCTTTATTAATTCCAAAGACAGCGTAAATGGGAGACTCTTCTCTCTTCTGCATGAGTTGGTACATGTTTGGATAGGACAAGATAATTTTTATAATGACAGATATGGGACATCTCAGAAGGTAAGCAGGGAAGAGCAGTTCTGCAATGCTGTAGCCGCTGAGATTTTGGTTCCGACTTCTCTATTTTCTGCGGATTGGTCTATGCAGAGTGGAGACGCAGAAAGTATTATCAATGCGTTGGGAAAGCGTTTTATTTGCAGCCGCTTTGTATTACTGAGAAAAGCTTTAGACACATGCAAAATAGGCCAGGCAGAGTATGAAGGATTGCTGAAAATATTTCAAAAACAATTTAGGGCAACTCAGGATCAGAAGCCGGATAAAGGATCTGGTGGAGGAGATTTTTATCGCACTCTCAGAACAAAATGGGATCGCAGATTTATACAAGCACTCTATGCCAGCGCACAGAGCGGAAGAACTCAATATAAGGATGTTTATCGCCTTACAAATACAACCGGAAAGACCTTTCATGAACTTGTAGAAAGGATGGGTGGTATTTGATGACCGAAATATATCTTTTGGATGCGAATGTCTTTATCACACCGCATAGGCTCTATTACCCATTTGATTTTGCACAAGGATTTTGGGATCAGTTGGCAGAGAGGCTGAAGCTCGATAATGTAGCTGTATTGGACGTAGTTGTTTCTGAAGTTTCAAAAATGGAAGATGAGTTATCCTCATGGATTGGAAATCTTGAAGAATTTGAGTCATTATCCATAAAAGCCCCCTCTTTTGTCGCTAATTATGGCAGGGTGCTCAACTATATAAAAGATTGTGGATTGTATCGAGAGGGAGCTCTTCGTAGTTGGGCCAGAGGAGATATAGCGGACCCGTGGTTAATTGCTGTTGCCATGGATACCGGGGCGGTCATTATTACAGAAGAGACAAGTGCAGGACCAATTTCTCCCAAGAATAAGTCCAGGAATGCAAAGCTTCCTGATGTTGCGGCACATTTTGGAGTAAGGTGTGCGAATCTGTTTTATTTTATGAGACAGATGAAATTTAAATTGTAAAAGCTCATAAAAAACAAAAAGTAAGAGGAAGATGCGAAGTTGTAACCTGAGATAAAGATTCGCAGATCCGACTCAGATATTCTCTTCCAGAAGGAGCTGGCTTAAGAGCATGTTGCTGATCATCATGCCTCTCTCCGTGAAATAGAAGCGGGCATTCTCCTTAACGAGAAGACCCTGGCGGAGGAAGCGCTTCAGGCTGGGCCCGAAGATGCTGAAGAGATCGACCGAGAAGCGGGAGACGAAGTCGATCTCCGATACACCGGCGGTACGCCGAAGTCCGAGAAAGAGAAATTCATTGATCTCGTCCCGCCTGGAGAGCTTCTTGTATTCCTCCCGGAGCTTCGGGCACCCCGCCTCCGCATCCTTCCGGAGGTCCAGGGTGAGGTAGTCCGAAAGATCCCGGAGATTATGCCAGCGGCTCCCCTCAAAGCAGGAGGAGGCCCCCAGGCCAAAGCCGAGATACGGGATATTGGACCAGTAGCCGTAGTTATGGCGACAGAAATATCCCGGCCTCGCGTAGTTGCTGATCTCATAGCGCGAGTAACCGTGCTTTTCCGTGAGCTCCTTCGCGATTTCGTCGATCTCCTCCTCCATATCCTCGTCCGGAAGCTCGAGCTCTCCCTTTCGGTCCAGCTCATAAAAGGGCGTGCCCTCCTCCACGATCAGGTCATAGAGCGAGAGGTGCTCGGGCTTCAGCATAATGACATTTTTCAGGCTCTTTCTCCAGGAGGCAGGAGTCTGCCCCGGGATATTCTTCATAAGATCAATGCTGATGTTCTGAAATCCCTCCAGACGGGCCCCCTGGTAGCATTTCAGGAAGTCCTCAAAGATGTGAATCCGGCCGAGGCGATGAAGCTCCTCATTGTTCGCGGATTGAAGGCCGATGGAGAGGCGGTTGATGCCGGAGCGGAGGTAGGAGGCGAATTTATAGCGAAGCGTCGAGGCGGGATTCACCTCGATCGTGATCTCCGCGTCGTCCCGGAGATGATAGTGCTCCCGGATCGTCTGGAGAAGCGCTTCGATAAAATGCGGGTCCAGCACGGAGGGCGTTCCCCCGCCGATAAAGACGCTGGATATCTCATAATCTGATGCCGCTTTGGAAAAAAGCGAGAGCTCCTGGCAGAGCTTCCCGATATAAGGCGCGTGCTCCCTCGCATTTACGGAAAAGGAGAGAAAGTCGCAGTAGCTACACTTCCTCGCACAAAACGGGATGTGGAGATAGAGCTCCAGGAGCTTCGCTTCCTTCTGCCCCTCCTGTATGGGGGAAAGCCCGCACATCCTTCGATAAATCCTGTCCATCCTTCTGTCCTCTTCCGTTCCTTTCTATCCTGTTTGTAACTTTCCGTCCCGCTGTAAGCATCTGTGAGCGATCCCCGCCGCGCAGCCGGACTCCGGGACGGCAGCGCCACGCCACACCGCTGCTTTGTCCGTCTGTGCACAGGCCGTCTGCCGCCCTGCCGCTTTACTGGTCCATAAGCAGGCCGTCTGCCGCCCCGGCGACTCGGCTTCGCCCGGGTGGCTCTTCTCTCCGAGAAGTGGTCAAGAACGCTCCGAGTCTACCTGATGACAGACTTCTGCGCTCACGCCGCTGGTCGCGGCAGCCGGAGCGAGAGCGTCCTGCGTTGGCCCGACATGGCGGCAGAAAAGGCGGCTATGAGAGGAGGAGAAGCTCCACTGCCATTCGATCGGAGAGCTTCCCGCTTTTGATTGCGGCGTCGTAGCGGAGGCAGCGCGCGAGGCGCTCCTTTAAGTCCTGCGTCGTGCTGTGCCTCGCCTGCGCCATGAGCTTCCCCGCGATATAGGGCTTTACCCCGAGTATTCCCGCGCTCTCCCTCTCATTTTTCCCCTTTTCCACACACTCCCTCGCAAGGAGAAGCTGGTTAAAGCTCCTTCGGAAAAGCGCGAGGATTTTCATCGGCGCCTCCTCTCTTGCGAGGAGCTCCCGGTAGCAGCAAAGCGCCCCCGCGCGGTTCCCCCGTCCGAGCTCTGAGAGCATCTCAAAGACCCGGTCCTCCGCATTCTGAGAGAGAATCGCATCAAGGTCCTCCTCCTCGACCAGCTCTCTCTCCCCCAGATAGGCAGAGAGCTTCTGGAGCTCTGTCAGGATGTGCTCCATGCTCTTTCCCGTCCGCTCCAGAAGAAGCGCCATCGTAGCGGGGCGGATTCTCTTTCCCTCCTTTTTCAGGATGCGCGCCGCCCAGGCGGAGAGGGCCCTCTCATCCTGCTCCGCCAGCTCACAGCAGAGCCCTCCCTGATCCAGCAGCTTATAGAGGCGGTTCCTCTTGTCCACCTCCTTCTCGATCAGCATGAGGTGGCTGCTCTTTGGCATCTTGGGGAGATAGGCGCAGAGTCTTTCGGGGGCGGAGTGCCTGCAAAAGCCGCTGTCCTCCAAAATCACCAGGCGTCCCTCCGCGAGGAAGGGGAGCGTCTCCAGCACGGACAGAAGCTCGTCGAGCTCGACATTCCCCTCGAAATAGCTGTAATTCATGCCGTCTTTTCCGCCGAATGCCTTCCGAAAGCTCTTTTTATAGGAAGTCTTTAAGTAGCTCTCCTCCCCATAGAGGAGATAAAAGGGGCGGTAGCTCTGCGCCTTCAGATCCTGATTGAGCAAAAGGTACTGCTGTCTGTCTTTCTTTTTTCCGCTTCCTCTCTCCGCCAAGGGTTTCCCTCCAAAAACCGCCCCGCCGCTATGGCAGGGCGGTCCGTCCGCTCCGGGCTCCCCCGGCTTTTTCGCCGCGGATGCCTTCGATCCGCCTTTATTCGATCACCCTCCGGATCCAGCCCTCCGGGGCCTCGAGCCTTCCATGCTGGATGTCGCTCAGAGTCCGGTAGAGCTCCCCGATCACTTCGCCGGCCCGCTCCATGCCGCTCGGGAGATTGATCTCTCTTCCGTGGTCGACGATCCTTCCGACCGGAGAGATGACCGCCGCCGTTCCGCAGAGCCCGCATTCCATGAAATCCGGAAGCTCCGAGAATCGGACCGCTCTCTCCTCCGCCTTCAGATGGAGGTAGTGCTCCGCCACATAGACCAGGGACCTCCTGGTAATGGATGGCAGGATCGAGGAGGATTTCGGTACGATGAGCTTTCTCTCCCGGTCCACAAAAAGGACATTCGCGCCGCCGGTCTCCTCGACATAGCTCCGGCTCGCGGCGTCCAGATAGAGATTCTCCGAGAAGCCATTCTGGTGCGCGATCACGGAGGCATGCAGACTCATGGCGTAGTTCAGCCCCGCCTTGATCGCCCCGGTTCCGTGGGGTGCCGCCCGGTCAAAGTCAGAGACCTGGATGGAGATCGGCGTCGCGCCTCCCTTATAATAGGGGCCGACCGGCGTGGTAAAGATCCGAAACTGATACTCCTCCGCGGGCTTTACGCCGATCACGATGCCGCTCGCAAACTCATAGGGGCGGATGTAGAGACTCGCGCCCGATCCATAGGGCGGGATCCAGTCCGCATTGGCCCGGACGACGGCGTCGACGGCGGAGAGGAAGCGCTCCTTCGGGAAGGGCGGCATCTCCATCCACTCCGCAGAGTGGTACATCCTCTCCGCGTTCAGATCCGGGCGGAAGCAGACCACGGAGCCATCCTCCCAGGTATAGGCCTTCAGGCCCTCAAAAACCTGCTGGCAATACTGCAAAATCCCGGCGGATTCGTTCAGGACGACGTCGGCATCGGGGGTGAGTCCTCCCTCATCCCACGCGCCGTCCCGATAGTTGGAACGATAACGCATATCAGTCTTTCGGTAGGCAAAGCCAATATTTTCCCAATCCAGATCCTTTCTGGCCATAAGCGCTCCCCTTTCTCATCCCAAAATAAAGATCGCCCGATGCCTCCGCTCTGTCCCTTTCGCCGCTTTTCCGCCGTTTGACAGGGCGCTTCCGCTCCGCAGCATGGGCCTATACAGTATAAGTCCGGGCGCCCTGATTTTCAAGCCGGGAGCGAAGGCTCCGCTCTCTTTAAAGAGCTTCCTCTCCGGAAAAAACGCGCTCTCTCCTCACTCGTCCAGCTTTAGTACGCTCATAAAGGCGCTCTGCGGGATCTCGACATTTCCAAACTGCCGCATCCGTTTTTTTCCCTCCTTTTGCTTTTCCAGAAGCTTTTTCTTCCGGGAGACATCCCCGCCGTAGCACTTTGCGAGGACATCCTTTCGGAGGGCCTTGATGGTCTCCCTGGCCTGGACATGTCCGCCGATCGCCGCCTGGATCGGAATCTCAAAGAGCTGTCGGGGAATCTCATTCTTCAGCTTCTCGCACATCTTCTTCCCCCGCTCATAGGCGGAGTCCGCGTGGACGATGAAGGAGAGCGCGTCGATCTGCTGCTTATTCACCAGGATGTCCAGCTTCACCATCTTTCCGGTCCGGTAAGAGGAGAGCTCGTAATCAAAGCTCGCATAGCCGCGGCTTCTGGATTTCAGAGCGTCGAAGAAGTCATAGATGATCTCATTTAAGGGGAGCTCGTATCGGAGCACCGCTCTCGTCGACTCGATGTATTCCGTCTCCTGATAAATCCCCCGGCGCTCCTGGCAGAGCTTCATGATCGGCCCGATGAACTCGGATGTCACCATGATCTCCGCCTTTACGATCGGCTCCTCGATATGGTCGATCTCCGAGGGATCCGGGAGATTCGAGGGGTTGGTGAGCTCAATCATGCTCCCGTCCGTCTTGTAGACATGGTAGACCACGGAGGGAGCCGTGGTCACGAGATCGAGGCCGTACTCCCTCTCCAGCCTCTCCTGTATGACATCGAGATGAAGAAGCCCCAGGAAGCCGCAGCGGAAGCCGAAGCCGAGCGCCGCCGAGGTCTCCGGCTCATAGCGGAGCGCGGCGTCGTTAAGCTGAAGCTTCTCCAGGGCATCCCGAAGGTCCGGGTACTTCGTCGTATCCGCGGGATAGATGCCGCAGAAAACCATGCTCTGGACTTTCTTATAGCCGGGGAGAGGCTTCACCGCCGGTCTCTGTGCCGATGTCACGGTGTCCCCGACCCGCGCATCCCGGATATTTTTGATGGAGGCCGTGAGATATCCCACCATGCCGGCCGAGAGCTCCTCGCAGGGGATGAAGCGGCCGGGCCCGAAGTAGCCGACCTCCGTCACAGAAAACTCCGCCCCGCTCGCCATCAGGCGGATCGGGGTCCCCTTCCGGACACTTCCCTCTTTGATCCTGCAAAAGATGATGACACCCCGGTAGGAGTCGTAGAGAGAGTCGAAGATCAGCGCCTGCAGGGGATTTTCCGCATCCCCTCCCGGAGCCGGGAGCTTCTTCACGATGGCCTCCAGCACCTCCTCCGCATTTTCTCCGGTTTTTGCGGAGATGCGGGGGGCGTCCATCGCCTCGATCCCGATCACATCCTCAATCTCCCTCGCCGCTCTCTCGGGATCTGCGGAGGGGAGGTCGATCTTGTTGATGACCGGCAGGATCTCGAGATCGTGATCCAGCGCGAGATAGGTGTTCGCGAGCGTCTGCGCCTGGATCCCCTGACTCGCATCCACGACCAGGATCGCGCCGTCGCAGGCTGCGAGAGCCCGGGATACCTCGTAATTAAAGTCCACATGACCCGGCGTATCGATGAGGTTAAAGATATATTCCTTCCCGTCCCTCGCCCGATAGATGACTCGCGCGGTCTGAGATTTAATCGTGATTCCCCGCTCCCGCTCGATATCCATATTGTCGAGGACCTGGGCCTGCATTTCCCGCTCCGTGAGAGTGCCTGTCATCTCCAGGATGCGGTCCGCGAGGGTGGATTTCCCGTGGTCAATGTGGGCAATGATGCAAAAATTCCGGATCCTCTGCTGCTCGATACTCGCCATCTTCTCTCCTCTATGCTCCGACTCCGACGATCTCCGCCGTCTCTTCTGCCCCGGGCGAAGCCAAATCATCGATGCCGCTGTCTGCACCGCCTGTTTCGCCGGCCGCCTTTTCTGTTCCAAGGGCAAAGCCAAATCCCACGAGCGGCGCGAAATGAAGCTGTATGTCAAGCTCTTCTCTCAAAGCCTCGGCCGCCGAATCCCACGAACGATGCACGAAATGGACCGCTGGCGCGGCGCCGACATCTCTGCCCTCTCCCTTTACTATAAGAATAAGCGTACAGCCTGTCCCCTATAGTAGCATGGAAAAACGGCATTCACAATAAGCCGCGGGGCCTCTTCGGAGGGATTGACAGCGAAGGGCCTTTTTTATATGATATCTGGGATATCATAAGTCTTTGCCACAGCACTGCTTCAGGATGGCATTCTCTTGTGATGTTTTTCTGTTTTCAAACTGTCCGTGTCCAGATATTTGAAAACCTCTCCCGGTAAAGCGCATCTTCTTTGCCTTTTACCGATGCTGTGAACCCCGGCGCTCCCATCCTCCGCGTCGGCCGGATCACCGAAATTCCGATTGAAAGGTGGCTGAAAATGGCAAATATCAAGTCTGCAAAGAAAAGGATTCTCGTTGCCGCGAAAAGGAGCGAGAGAAACAAGTCCATCCGCTCCGAGGTGAAGACCTACATCAAGAAGGTCTATGCCGCGGTGGAGGCCGGCGATAAGGAGACCGCCGAGCTCATGCTGAAGACCGCTCAGAAGAAGATCTGCATGGCGCGGAGCAAGGGCGTTCTGAAGGCGAACAATGCCTCCCGGAAGGTCTCGCACATCGCGAAGGCCGTCTCCTCCATGAACTAAGAAAGAAAGCACTGTCAGCAAGGGAAAAAGTCCCGCAGTCCGCATCTATTGTGAGCTGCGGGACTTTTTGTATTCTCACGGGGCTCCTCTCCCCTTGACAAAACCTCTCTTTTTTCACGAAGCTTCTCTCATCTTCGCAAAGCATCTCCCTTCTTTTCGGAGTTTTCCCTTTTCTTCACAGAACCTTCCCTCTTCTTCATAAAACTTCCCCTCTTTTTTGCAGAGCTTCCTTCTTCACAGGGCCTCCCCCTCTCCGAAAAGGGGCCTGTCTGACTGGCCCCTTCTCAGAAAAGCGACGCGGCAAAGGCAGAATCAAATCCCGCCCTCAAAGCTTCATATCTCCCCTTTTCACCCAGCCAAAGCGGATACAGAGTGTATTGATAAGAGGGGTGAGAAACGCGGGGAGGATCAGGCAGATAAAAAGAAGGCCCGCCCAGTCAAAGGCGCTGATCCCTGTCTTTCCCCCATTGGAAATATCCTGGATCCAGCCGGTATAGACGCCGATCGGCCCTACCAGTCCGCAGGTCCCCATCCCGGAGGACACGGCGGCTCCGTTCATTCTGAGCTTGAAGATGCAGGTCGCGATGGGGCCCGTGATCACAGAGACCAGGCAGGGGGCGATCCAGATCCTTGGATTTTTTACGATATTTCCCATCTGCAGCATGGAGGTCCCAAGGCCCTGCGAGATCAGCCCTCCCCAGCCGTTTTCCGGAAAAGACATAAAGGCGAAGCCCACCATCTGCGCGCAGCAGCCGGCCAGGGCTGCGCCCCCCGCAAGTCCCGTCAGCCCGAGGGCCGCGCAGATGGCCGCCGAGGAGATGGGGAGCGTTAGCGCCATTCCCACCGAAAGGGAAACCAGCATTCCCATGAAAAAGGGCTGCAGCTCGGTGCCCCAGATAATAATGTCCCCGAGCTTCATGGCGGCCTTCCCCAGAGCAGGTGCCAGCCACGCGGAGAGCAGCATGCCTGAGAGGATGGTGAGGCAGGGGGTGACGAGAATGTCGACCTTCGTCTCCTTGGATACGGCCTTCCCGATTTCGGCGGAGAGGATCGCGACGAAAAGCACTGCCAGAGGCCCTCCGGCACCCCCCAGGGCATTGGAGGCAAAGCCGACGGTGATCAGGGAAAAAAGCACGAGAGGCGGACAGTGCAGGGCGTAACCGATGGCCACCGCCATTGCGGGACCACTCATTGCCGCCGCGAGTCCTCCCACGGTATATTCCGTCCCGGCTATCGTGGCTATGGTTTTGCTCAGAGCCTTTATGCCAAACTGAAGTCCGATGGTATTGATGATCGTACCGATCAGGAGGGAGCAGAACAAGCCCTGCGCCATCGCCCCCATGGCGTCAATCCCATAGCGCTTTGCGGATATTATGATATCCTTTCGTTTCAGAAACTTTTTTACGCTTTCCATAGAAATTCTCCTATCTTCTCTTCCCCTATTTCCTTCCCAAAGCTTCTCCTATGCCTTTCCCGCTGTGGGCCTCTCCTATTATGCCACAGCCGCTGTAAAATATTCCATAGTAAATCCTTATCTCTGTGATGCCGATTGTGCTGCCAAAAATGCCGCAGGCTTGGAAGGGAGGTCGGCTGACGCCTCCCGGGCGAAGCCGAGTCTCTAAGCGTAGAAGTCTGCCATCAGGCAGACTCGGA
>NZ_KI273099.1:47152-123412 GCF_000469565.1 Oribacterium sp. oral taxon 078 str. F0263
TCAGGCAGACTCGGAGCGTCCTTGAGTCTTCTCTTCGAGAAGTGCCTTCCGAAGGGAGGTCGGCTGATGCCTCCCGGGCGAAGCCGAGTCTCTGAGCGCAGAAGTCTGCCATCAGGCAGACTCGGAGCGTCCTTGAGTCTTCTCTTCGAGAAGTATCTCCCGAAGGGAGATCGGCTGACGCCTCCCGGGCGAAGCCGAGTCTTGAGCGCGGATGCAGCGAAGAAAAAGCGCAGAAGTCTGCCATCGGGCAGATTCGGAGCGCATTTATTCGGCAGACTCTTTTACGGCGTGGAAAATTTTGCTATAATAATGATCAAAGCATTGCTTCACTCACGGAAGAATCCGGTGTTTTTTTCTTTCCTTCTTTTTTCCTTCTTTATTTCTTCTTTTTCTTTCTTTTTCTTTTCGATCTCTCAGGTAAAAATTTCGTCCTTTCCCGACGCATCCTTCGGAGGTATTCCATGCTTTTTCGCCGTCCCCTTTTTCATGCCGCCGTTTTCTTTTTTCTGGGGGAGCTGAGTGTCGCCGCAGAGCTTTCCTCCCGGCTTCGGATTTTCTTCCTCTTCTTCGCTCTCCTGCTCCTTTTTTCTCTTCTCCTTCTCTCTTCTCCCGCGCCGCATGGATCTGAAAGCATGCGGATGCTCCGTCTTTTCCCCTGTTCTGACCGCCCCCTTCCTTCCCCAAAGAGGAAAATATCCTGTCCCGGGCGCGCACAGGTCCTATGCCTCTCCCTCCTCCCCTTCCTTTTGGCTGTATTTTCTTACCAAAGGGAAGCCCGCAGACTTTCTCTCTGCCGCGAGCGCCTCTCCGCGCTCTCGGATTTTTCTCTCTCCCTATCGGGGGAGGTGGAGTCCGTCCGGATCCTCTCCGGGAAAAGCCGTCTGATCCTGAAGGATGCCGTGCTCTCCAGCGCCTATGGAAGCGCGGAAGCTCTCCCGGAGGACGCGGATCCGCGTCTTCGCGCCCGCTATTTCTGTCCGGCCGGGCGCCTCCTCGTCTACTGCGAAGGGGAGGAGCGGCTCATTCCCGGACAGAGCGTAAGGCTCCGCGGGAAGCTTCTTCCGGAGCGAAGGGCCAGAAATGAGGGAGAATTCGATTTTTCCCTCTACGAAAAGACACAGGGACTGAGCGGCTCTTTCCGCGCGGAGGAGCTTTCTCTCCTCAGAGACAGCGCATCCCCCTGGCAGCGCTTTTTGCAAAGCGGGAAATATTTCCTCTCCGACTCCCTGAGCGCACTCTATCCAAAGGAGGAGCTTGGAATCTGCAAGGCCGTGCTTCTCGGAGAGAGCGGAGAACTCGATGCCGAGAGCCGGGCGCTCTTCCGGGAGAGCGGAGCCGCACATCTTCTCGCGATTTCCGGCCTCCATCTCTCCATTCTGGGCACCGCCTCCTATGAATTTTTCCGCTTCCTCGGACTCTCTCAGGCCTATTCCGGCCTCTTCGGCGGGATCCTGATCCTCTGCTACGGCATCCTGGCAGGAGCACATGCCTCCATCCTCCGCGCCCTCATCATGCTCCTCCTCCATTTTCTCGAAAGGGCCGCCGGAAGAAGCTATGATATGCTCTCTTCCCTCTCCCTGGCCTTCCTCCTTCTCCTTTGCTTTCAGCCCTTTCTCCTCTTTCACGCGGGCTTTCAGCTGAGCTTCGCCGCTCTGCTTCCGCTCTCTCTTCCGAAGGGCCGAAGAAGCAGGCGCCTTCCCCATAGCCGGGGACAGCTCCAAATGCTGCTCTCCCTCCTCCTCACGGCCCTCAGCGGCAGTCTGAGGCTCTCCCTCTTCCTGATTCCCCTCATGCTCTGGCATTTCTTCCAGTTTCCGCTCTACGGCGCCGCCCTGAATCTCTTCCTCCTTCCGCTCCTTCCCTATCTTTTGGGAAGCATCCTTCTCTCCCTGCTCTTTTATTCTCTCGTTCTGCTGCTCCCTCTCCCTCCGCTCTCCTTTCTCGCCTCCGTCTTTTCGGGGAGCGGCTGCTTCATCCTTTTTCTCTGGCGGAAGCTCTGCCGTCTCTCCCTCTCCCTTCCCTTTTCGCTTATTACTCTGGGGCGCCCGAGGGCGGAGCGAATCCTTCTCGCCTACCTCCTGCTCTTTTTCCTCGGCTTCCTCCGCTCTCTGCCGGAGAAGTCCGGCGGAAAAGGCCGCAGAGGGAAGGCCCCCTTCCGCTTTGGGAGCGTCTTTTCTATCCGCTCTATCCGCTCTATCCGTTCTCTCAGCTCTCTCCTTCCCGCCTCCCTTCCGTCTCCGAGGGCGGCCCTTCGGAAGCTCCTCTCCCTTCTCTCCCTCCTTTTCTTTTTCCTTCTCCTCCTTCCGGAAAGGCCAAAGGGACTTCTTATCAGCGCGATCGATGTCGGGCAGGGGGACGGCTTTCTTCTGGAATGCAAGGGGAAGGTCATGAGCGTCGACTGCGGCTCCAGCAGCAATGAACGTTTCGGGGAGAGGGTACTGGAGCCCTTCCTCCTCTCAAAGGCCGTCCTCACGATCGACACCGCCCTCATTACCCACTGCGACAGGGATCATCTGAGCGGAATCGAATATCTTCTCTCGAAGAGCACGCAGATCCGGATCCGGGAGCTCATTCTTCCGGCTCCCGCGGAGGAGGATCCCCGCTACGGCATCTTAAAGCGCCTTGCGGTCCGGCGCGGGTGCCGGATCCGCTATCTGAAAAACGGGGATATGCTCGCTTTCCCATCCTCTCTCCGCTGCTGCTATCCGGAAAACAATGAGCCAATCGAAGAGGCCAACAGTCATTCCATCGGAATGCTGCTGGCCTATGGGAATTTTCGGATGCTTTTCACGGGAGATATGCCGGAGGAGGCGGAAAAGAAGCTTCTCAAAAACCTTCGGGCCGCCGGAGCCCTGTGCGATATCGATATCCTGAAGGCCGCGCACCACGGCTCCAAGTACAGCTCCTCGGAGGAACTCCTCGACAGCCTGCACCCGGAATATGCGCTCCTCTCCTATGGGAGAGGAAACCGCTACGGTCATCCCCACAGAGAAACGCTCTCCCGCCTTGAGGAAAGGGATATCCTTCCCCTAAAGACCGGAGAGCTCGGAGAGATTCAGATCCAAAGCGACGGAAAGCGGTTCCATATCCTGGCTCCCTTCGCCAAAGGCTGAAGGAAGGCGAAATCAGGAAATCGAACACAGCTTCCGTTCTGCATCGCGGCGATCTCTAATATCCGAAAGAGTAAAGGAATCGAAGCGCCGACCGATCCATTACCTTGGTCCCGGCGCTTCCGGAAAAGCTGAGTCCCTGCACCTTTTTACCGCGGAAGTCGGAGCGAGAGCGTTCTGCATCGGACCGGGAGCGGCAGAAAACGCCGACTCAAAGCTCTTCTATCAGTGCAGCGCCGAGTCCGTTCTGACCAATGTGACAGGAAATCAGGAGAGAAAGCGGTTCCACGACAATTTTTGGATTAAGACGCTTTGGGAAGCTTTCCGAAAGCTCCGATGCGAACTGCTCCGCCTGCTCCGGGTTATCCGTGTAGGCGACCGCCAGATAGCAGTGACTTCCGTCCGGGTCCCCATGCTTTTTTCTGAGGTCCTCCCAGAGCCCGCTGATGATCGCCTCCTTTGCCATCTTCTGTGTGCGGACCTTCGTATAGGAGTCCAGCTTCCCGCCCCTTACGATCGTTAAGACCGGCTTAATGTGGAGAAGCGTCCCGATCGCGGCCGCCATCGGCGTGATCCTCCCTCCCCTTTTCAGATATTTCAGGCTGTCCACCGCGATGAAGATGCTGTTTCTCTCCGCGTTTTGGTTCAGGATATCCCGGATCTCCTCCGGAGCCTTCCCCTCCGCCGAAAGGCGCTTCGCAAAAAGACAGTGCTGCCGCTGTGTGACCGAGACGCCGCGGCTGTCCGGGACGAAAACCCTCCCCGCATATTTCTCTTCTTCCGAGAGCATGAGAGCGGTCTGCGCCGCCCCGGAGAGTCCGGAGGTGAGCGGGACATGGACGACGGCATCATTTTCCTGTAAAAGCGCGTCCCAGAGCTTCATGACATCCTCCGGCGAGGGCTGCGAGGTCGCGATCTCGCAATCCTTCTTCAGCTTTTCAAAGAATTCCTCACGGCTCAGATTGATGTCCTCAAAATACTCTTTCCCGTCGATGCGAAAGGGCATCGGGACGACAGAAATCCCGAGCTCTCTGCTCTCCTTCTGTGAGATTCCGGAACCGGAATCCGTCGAAACCGCTATCCTCATACTTACTGGCCTCCAAACTCCTGCCGCCCTTCTCCTTGGGCAGGCTTCTCTCCCCCATATCCCCTGCTCGGAAACTCCGCATCCCTTCGGCAGCCTTTTCCGCGCCGAAAGCTCCGCCGTCCATCGGTGGATTTTTCACGCTGCCGCCGGATCCGATATCACTCTCCGGCAGCAAGGTCAGGACCGGTCCCGCATTTCTTTCCCGGCCGCTTCTCAAGGCCCCTCCCCGGAGAAAAGGCTGTACTCCCCTCAAAGCTTCCAGAAAAAAATGCCCCTCCCCGCCCGTTTCCGCGCCATTTTTCGCGTCCTTGGGAGCGGGCCTGCCTCTGCTCCTTCAATACTGCCGGTTTTTTTCGTACTGCTGGCTGAACTCTAACAAAAATGCAAAAATCTGTCAATCGCTCCGCTCTTTCCGCCGCATAGAGGGTTTGCTTTTGAGAGCGAAATCATGCTATGATCCTGTTCAAAGTTGAGGAAGCAGAGACGGAGAGAGACAGATCTCGAGACAGGACCGCGAAAGAAAGCGCGGCTCAAAGTCCGGAGAGTGACATGCAAAAAGGCGCGGGGCAAAATGGGGCGGAAGGCGCCTCCCGCAGATAATGAGACAGTCGGAATGAAACAGGGAATCCGGGATCAGGCATCCGGCGGACAGGAGCGGGATCAGGAGCCGCTGTAAATGGAGGAATTTTCATGGTGAAGAAACTGATTTCCTGGAATGTCAATGGGCTTCGCGCCGTGCTCGGAAAGACCTTTCTGAGTGATTTTCACGCTCTGGACGCGGATGTCTTCTGCCTTCAGGAGACGAAGCTTCAGGAGGGGCAGGCGGAGCTCAGCCTCCCGGACTATCACCAATACTGGAACTATGCGGAGAAAAAGGGCTACTCCGGAACCGCCCTCTTTTCGAAGGAGGAGCCCCTGTCGGTGAGCTACGGCATCGGGATCCCGGAGCATGACCGGGAGGGACGGGTAATCAGCGCGGAATTTCCGGACTGCTATATCCTCACGGTCTACGTGCCGAACTCTCAGAATGAGCTCCAGCGCCTTTCCTACCGGATGGAGTGGGAGGATGCCTTCCGGGAATACATCCTCTCCCTGGAGGAGAAGAAGCCGGTCATCTACTGCGGCGACCTCAATGTCGCGCACCAGGAGATCGATCTGAAAAATCCTGCGAGCAACCATCATAACGCCGGTTTCACGGATGATGAGAGGGCAAAGTTCTCCCGCCTTTTGGACTGCGGCTACCTGGATTCCTTCCGCTTCCTCCACCCGGAGGAGCGCGATGCCTACAGCTGGTGGAGCTACCGCACAAAGGCGCGGGAACGGAATGTGGGGTGGAGGATCGACTACTTTGTGGTCTCGGAGAAGCTTCGGGAGCGGATCAGGGGCGCCTCGATCCATCCGGAGATTATGGGCTCCGATCATTGCCCCGTTGAGCTGGATCTCGCAGTCTGCCCTGAAGGCGCAGAGCGCGCGCTCCGCATCCGCGAAAAGGAAGGAGAAAAGCATTGATCGAAATAAAATGCGACGTTCACACCCATACTCTTTATTCCCGGCACGCCTTTTCCACCATTGGGGAAAACGTCCGGGCCGCCTCAGAACAGGGACTGGAGCTCCTGGCGACGACAGATCACTACTCTCCCATGCTCTATCCGGACTATAAGAATCTCAGAAATTATCAATATCTCTGCGTCTCTCATCTGATCCCCCGGGAATGGATGGGCGTAAGCGTCCTCCGGGGCTGTGAAGCGGATATCGTGGATCTGGACGGCCACCTCTTCGGCTATGACATTCCGATCCGGAACAATATCGACGACGATCCCTATCCGGACGGCGAAAAGAGCCTTCTCGAACGGGTCATAAAGCCGATGGATTATGTGATCGCGTCGGTCCACCGGATGAGCTTCACAAAAGACGCAGGGCGCAGGCAGTGTACCGAGCTCTACCTTAAGGCTCTGGAGCAGCCGAAGGTTCTGATTCTCGGGCATATCGGCCGAACCGGTCTTCCCCTCGAGCTGGACCCCATTTTGCTCCGCGCAAAGGAGCTCCACAAGCTGATCGAGATCAATGAGCACTCCCTCAGCGATGAGGGGGAGATCCCGAAGCGCTGCCGTGAAATCGCCGTCCGCTGCGCGGAGCTTTCCGTCCCGATTTCGACCGGAACCGACGCCCATATCTCCTTTAGGATCGGAAAATTCGATAAGGTCCGCGCCATGCTCTCGGAGATCCACTTCCCGGAGGAGCTCATCATGACCCGCTCCCGGGAGAGCTTTCTGGAGAATCTCCGCGCCGCCGGACTTTCTGCGAAAGGATGCTGAACGGACACGACTGCCGGAGAGCGGATTCCCGTCCCATCAGCAGCGGGGTGATTCCCGTCAGCGGCGATTCTTCTCCAGCCTGCCGTTTTTCTCGAGCTCTGTGATCATATCGACCCTCTCCTTATGGCGCCCGCCCTCAAACTCTGCGTTCAGCCAGGCATCCACGATCCTCTTCGCAAGCTCCGTTCCGACGACGCGCGCCCCGAAGCAGAGCACATTCGCATTGTTGTGCCGCTTTGCCATCTCCGAGGAGTAGGGCTCGCTGCAGGCAAAGGCCCGGATGCCCGGGACCTTGTTCGCGGCGAGGGAGATGCCGATTCCGGTGCCGCAGATCGCGATCCCGCAGTCCGCTTCCCCATCCGCCACTGTTTTCGCCACGTGATAGCCCGCGAGCGGATAGGGGTAGCGCTCCGGGCTGTCCGTCCCCACATTCAGGACCTCTATCCCCTTCCTTTTAAGATATTCCGCGATCTCCCGTTTCATCTCCAAAGCCGCATGATCATTTCCTATGACGATTTTCATTCCTCCATCCTTTCCCTCCGCTTGGATGCGAAAAGCCCCTTCGCTCTCCTTTGCATTCTTCCGCCATTCTAAAACATTCCCCCGCAAAAGTCTTGCTTTTTTTCCCGCTCTGGGCTAAGGTGATGAGGGTTTAAAAAGAAGAAAGGACTTTGCCATGAAGATAGAAAATGTAAACAATGTAGAAGGGCTCTTCGAGCTCCTGAACAATCTGAAGGGAAGCGTGGAGCTGGTCTCCCCGGAAGGAGATCGGATCAATCTGCGCTCAAAGCTCGCCCAGATGCTCATGATGTCCCGCCTCCTGGATAAGGCCTATATCAAGGAGCTGGACCTCATCGTCCATGAGCCGGAGGATATGAAGAAGGTCGTGGAATTTATGATGGGAGACGCCCACACGGAGGAGTGATCGATCCCTCCCCCTGCGCTCCTGCGAGTTCAGGAGACGGATCCTCCGGAGAGGATCTGAAAATCCTTTGAGAAATGAATCCGGGAAGAACGTCTTCAGAAAGGGCCCTTTGCCGCGGAGAAGTGAATCATTCGGAGAAGTGAATCATTCGGAGAAATGAATCATTCGGAGAAGTGAATCCGCTCATACAGAGGAGGAAGCATGCAGGAAACCATGCAGGAGAGGTCTTCTGAAAAAGAAGGACTCTTCGCTGATCTCATCGTCGTCGGCTCCGGCCCCGCCGGTCTCGCCGCCTTTGCCGCGGCCTCGGATCAGGGGCTTCAGAATATCCTCTGCCTAGAACGGGAAAAGCTTCCCGGCGGCCGCCTTCGAAGGAAGGATGAGGAGGAAGCGGGGAGAGAGATCTTTCATCGGGCGATCGGAAGCGCCGCCTGCCTGAAGCATTTCCTCTCCCTTCTTGAAAATTATGAGCTCTCCGTCAGCTGCGGCTGCGAGCTCCGGGAAACGAAGTTCTCTGGAGCGGATAGGGAGCGCCCTTTTTCGCTTCTTGTCCGGCAGTATGAAGGAAAAGAGAAGCATTTTTTCTGCCGCGCTTTGATCCTGGCAACGGGAGAAGCGTCCTCTCCCGAAGGACCTACGCTCCTTCCCTGCCCAGGAGAAAGCCCGGAGGCCTCTTCCCGCCCTCTCCCGGCGGGACTTTTCCTCGCGGGAGAACTCCGCCGAAAATGCCCCCTGCCAGACGATGCCGCAAGAGACGGTGCAGAGGCCGGGCGCAGGGCCTCCGACTACCTGCTTTCCGATCAGCCAAAGTCCAGATGATTTCCCTCCGGGTTTTCGATACTCTGGATATAAGCCGCCGGATCTCCGCCGATCAAAATCAAACGGAGCAGCGCCCTCCCGTAGCGCTCAATCATATAGATCCCCGTATAAATGCTGTCTCTCACGATATTTTCCGGAATATCCCCAAACTCCGAGGTAATGTAGACCTTGTAGCGGACCTCCCCGTCCGCATAGTCCAGTTCAAAGTTTCCGTTCCGAAGCCCGTAATTGGCGCGCGTAATGAACTCTGAGACCGCGGCAAAGCGATCCGGCTCCACCTTCAGGTTCAGCACGGAATAGACCTGATAATCGGTCTCACCGACAATAATATAGAGATTGACATTGCCAAGAATATTTTCAAGGTCTACTCCGCTTCGAAAGTAGCCCTTCTCCTCATAATAATCATAGCTCCAATGCTCGTGCTCAAAAAATTCCCGGAGCGACTCCTCTATTTTTCTCATATTCCTGTCCTCCTTTTCAACAGCACTTACACTCTTTTATATAATCCGATATAATCCCGCCATAAAATCTTGCCTCCACTTCCGTGAAAGCACGTCGTGGAGGCAGGCTTATGACACTGAAATCATTATATCAGAAAAAAAGGTTAAAATCTCCGTTTTATTGGCAAAATTTATAGAGGAGGACTGGCTGCATTGATTGTCAGTCGCCGGCCAGGAGCAGCTGCATCGCCTCCCGCTCTCTCTCGGAGAGCTCTTTCAACCTTTCCGAGGCCTCCAGGATATCTCTCCTGTCTTCCTCCTCGGCCACCTTTTCCAGCAGAGCGATCAGCTCTGACCAGCTCCTGGCAATCCCTCGGAAGCGCTCGTATGCTCTCCCTATCCCCTCCCTTTCCGTCAGCTTATAGGCCTCCCCGAGAAAATCCCGGTACAGATTCCGGAAGATCGCTCCGCCGGTTCCGGCTCTTTCCATCAGCATGGCGCTCATCCCAAACTCCTCTTTCCTGTTTTGAGAGCGGTCAAACCAAGCGACAATCTCCCTGCCCGCCTTCTCGATCCCCTTATAGCTCGAATTTTTGATAGGAGGGTTGAGATAGCATTCCGCATTATTTTGTATCGCGCTCTCTATGGCCTCTCTGAGCGGCGTAACCTCTGCTCCCCGCTCTATCACATAATAGAGGTTTCGGGAGGACATGGACCCCCTTTCAGCTCTCGCCTCCGAAAGACTTCTCAGCGAGGTCTTCGCCTCAGAGCCCTGCTGCTCGGTATCCACCAAAAAGGCGGATTCCTCGTCGTAGCCGACGATCGCGACATAGTGCCCCGCAAAGTGAATCGGATGAGAGAAATACTCAAGGTGGTAGCAATCCAGCTTCAGGCCCACCGCTTTTCCGCTGTCCAGAAGCTCCTTCACGGATCTCCACGCCCTCTCTCTGGAGGAGCTCTCCCGCACCGTGAGCCTTAAGCCCAGATTTCTCGCGATATTCTTCGTCAAAAGGTCCGGTTTGATCCTTCCTCCGAGAAAGGGATAGTCCATGGATTTCGTCTTCCAGAAGAAAAATGAGAGTCCCTCCCCGAGGCCGAAGAGCATCGGCTCGCTGAGTTCAAGTCCGATCTGCCGAAGAAGCGTCCCGGTCGCCGTCGTCTCGCAGTGCTGCCCACGATACGGTTTCAGATCCAGTTTCATCCTTTTCCCTCCATTCTTTCCAGCTCTCCCTCCACAAAGTCCAGCTCGGCGCGAAGCAGTCTCTCACTTAAGCGGAACAGACGCCCGGCAGAAGGAGACTTCTCTTCTTCCAGCGGAAGCTTTTTCTGAAGTGCCGCATAATCCCACGCAAGCTGCCGCCTTCTTTCCTCCAGGGCGAGGCGCCATTCCTCATCGCCGATGCAATGGCTGTTCGCAAGACCGGTCATAAGATGCGTATTGGAAGGTCGTCTCTCCGCAATCTGCCTTCTCGTCTCCTCCCTCAGACTTTCCTTCCCGGACTCTGTGATGAAGTAGCGTTTCTTCTCTCTCCCCCTCGACGGCTCCGCCGTGGCCAGTCCCTTTTTTTCCAGCTTTTCCAGCACATAATAAATGGAAGAAAAACCTATGTCCGCCCACTTTCTCATGTCCCGCTTCTCAATAATACCTTCAATCCTATAGCCGTACTCCGGCCCCTCCGAGAGAATTCCCAGAATCAGTTGCTCTGTCGATGTCGTTTTCATACTTTATATTCTAGTACTAGAATATATTTTGTCAAGAACTGTTCCTGAATCAATGGATAGGTCCCCATTTAACGACAGAATATCCCTCAGAGAAGAATCCCGATATAGAGAAGACGGCTCGCCCCAAGCTCCAGGATATCTCCATTTCGGAGAAGCGCAGTCCGGTAGCCGGCCTTCCCCTGAAGCCTCACGAGACCTCTGCACTTCTCCCCGAGAAGCAAGGCCCGCTTCTCCTCTCCGATGATATAGATGACCGCGTGCTCCTTCTCCCGAAGCCCGGGGGAGGAAGGAAGGGAAATCTCCATCAAAGCTCCGCTCCCGATCCGGTTCCACCCATCATAAAGCGCCCAGAGTCTCCCGGCCCCCGCTCCGTCGATACAGAGAAGAAAGCCCTCTACCGCTCCCCGCTCCTCTCTCTCCTGGCCTTCCTCTTTCCTGAGTCTCTCCCACCTCTCCTCCCTCTCTCTTCTAAGATCCTCCTCTCTCTCCTTCTTATAGCGGGAAAAATGCTCCCGGAACTCGGGCTCCCTCTCCGCCCTCTCCCGGTATCCTCTCTCTGTCCTGAGAATTCCGCCCCAGAGCCTTCCGTATTTCCCGTCGAGCTCCAGATAGCGAAATCTTTTCCCGGAGAGCTCCAGGATCATCTTGTCCCGGAGCACTGCCGCCTCGTGGACCATCTCCCCCTCCAGCCGCACGATCCCTCTCCCTCTCGCGGGAAGGAGAGAGCAGCACCTCTTTGTCTCATCATAATAGAAGGCCGCATGCCTTTTCAAAAGGGAGGGCTCATAGAGAAGATCTGCCTCTCCGGATCCCAGATATTGGAGACCGAAGCTGAGCGGGAAAAAGCCTCCTGCCTTCTCATCCGAAAGGGAAAGAAGCAGGGCGGTGCAGGGCCGCTCCTCAGAGACTGAAAGTCCAAAGCGCGCCCGGAGCAGAAAATAGCGCCTCTCCGGAGAGTCCATCCGAAATCCGCAGACCGGACAGATAAAAGGAGAGCGGCTCCGGGAGAACCAGTGCCCCCTGGGACAGATCCGAATATTTGACATGGCTGCTCCTTTTCTCCTCTTCGCCCCGGCTCTTTTCGGCAATCGCTCCTCTTTCTATAGCTTTTCCGGAGTCCTTATGCTAGGATAGCGGGAATGCGAATAGCCTGAGCATTCTTGAGTCTTCTCAAGGAGAAGTGCCTCCCAAAGGGAGAGCGCGGGCTTATATTATGGTAGTGCCGCTATTCCGGCATGAATTATCAAAAGGGGAATGAAAAGCAATGGAAAAGAAGAATAAACGGAGCAGCTTCTCCTCGAAGCTCGGCTTCGTCCTGTCCGCAGCCGGTTCCGCGGTGGGACTTGGCAATATCTGGAGGTTTCCTTACCTCGCCGCAAAATACGGCGGCGGGATCTTCCTCCTCGTCTATCTGCTCCTGGTCATGTCTTTTGGCTATACCATGATCATTGCGGAGTCCGCCCTCGGAAGGATGACCAGAAAAAGTCCCGTCGGAGCCTATCTTCATTTCGGACGCGACTGGATGTTCCGGGCCGGAGGCTGGATCAATGCCGTGATTCCGATCCTCATCGTCCCCTATTATTCCGTAATCGGGGGCTGGGTCTGCAAATACCTTTTCGGCTATCTCCGCGGAGAGGTCTCAGTCCTCGCATCGGATACTTACTTCTCCGGCTTTATCGGAAGCTCTCAGGCGGAACCCTGGTTCCTGCTCTTCTCCCTTCTCACCATGCTCGTCATCTATATGGGAGTGCAGAACGGGATCGAGCGGGTCTCCACTCTGATGATGCCCGTTCTCGTCGTGCTGGCCGTCATCATCTCCGTCTATGCCATCACCCGCCCCGGCGCGCTGAGCGGGGTGAAGTACTTCCTGATTCCGAATCCGAAGAACTTCTCCTGGATGACCGTAGTCGCCGCGATGGGGCAGATGTTCTACTCCCTCTCCATCGCGATGGGAATTCTCGTGACCTTCGGCTCCTATATGAAGGATGATCTCTCCATTGAGGCTGCGACGACCCATGTGGAGATCTTCGACACGGCGATCGCGGTTCTCGCGGGGCTCATGATCATCCCCGCGGTCTTCGCCTTCTCCGGAGGAGATCCCGGCGTCCTGAAGGCGGGTCCCTCCCTGATGTTTATCACCATGCCGAAAATCTTCGCGAGCATGGGCTTCGGCCGCCCGGCGGGCATCATCTTCTTCCTGCTGGTTCTCTTCGCCGCACTGACCAGTGCCATCGCGCTCGCGGAGAGCGCGGTCTCCACCTTCCAGGATGAGCTGCACTGGGGCAGGAAGAGGGCAAGCCTCGTGCTCTTTATCATCATCGCGCTCCTCGGAAGTCTGAGCGCGCTCGGCTACGGCCCTCTCGCGATGGTGAAGATCGTCGACATGCAGTTCCTGGACTTCTTTGACTTTTTGACGAATTCCGTCATGATGCCGCTCGCCGCCATGGCGACCTGTCTCCTCATCGTCCGTGTGATCGGCGTGGACAAGATTGCGGCAGAGCTCACGAAGAACGGGGCGCTCTTTCAAAGAAGAGCTGTCTTTAACTTCATGATTAAGTATCTCTGTCCTTTCTTTGTCGCGATCATCCTCTTCAGCTCCCTCGCGAGTGTGTTCGGACTGATCAGCTTCTGATCTCTCCGTCATCTCTTCCTTTTACGCCGTCCAATGAGGAGCCGCTCCCTTTGCCGCCCCGGCGCTTTGCGATGCGGCATTAGGATGCGGCAGTCGGAGCGAGAGCATCCTGCGTTAGAGCCGCCGCTCGTCAAAGATGCTCATCCCTGCTCCGCACCCTGTTTCCCTGGTTAAAACGCTTGCCGTAGCAGGGAGCTGAAGTAAAATGTAGCTCAGCCTGCTTCGCGCCCTGCTCCCCTGCTTAAAGCGCTTGCCGCGGCAGGGAGCTTACGCAAAATGATGACTCAGCCCTGCTCCGCTGGTTAACGCGCTTGCTGCGCGGCAGGGAGCCGAAGTAAAATGATGGCTCAGCCTGCTTCCCTAGAGCTGCTCGATCCGCTTCATCATATGGTAGAGGTGAGAGGCGGGGAGTCCCATGACATTATAAAAATCCCCGTTGATCCCACGGACATAGCGGGAGAAGACGCCCTGGATTCCATAGGCTCCCGCCTTATCCATCGGTTCCTCCGATTCCGCATAGTCCCTTATCTCCTCCTCTGTCAGCCTGCATATACTGACCTCCGTCCTCTCGGTGAAGCCGAGCTTCTTCACTCCCGCCCTCTCTGAGAGCGGGAGCTTTTGATTTTCAGCTCCGTCCTCCGGGAGAAGGATCAGACTGACCCCGGTATAGACATAATGCGTCTTTCCGGAGAGCTTCCTCAGCATCTCTCCCGCCTCCCGGTGGTCCCCCGGCTTTCCGAGGATCTCCCCCTCCAGGTGGACCACGGTATCCGCCGCAATCAAAAGAGCCTCTCCCTTCACGCGCGCCGCGACATCCGCCGCCTTTTGAAAGGAAAGCTTTCGGACGAGCTCCTCCGGATCGTCCGTATCTCTCTCCTCTTTTAGCGCACTCGGGATGATCTCCGCCTCGATTCCGATCTGCCGAAGGATCTCTCTCCTCCTCGGAGACTGCGATGCCAGTATGATTCGATGCATATCTCTTCCTTTCTTCCTAAATGAAGGTCCTGCCGGAATTCCCGGCCTTCTGCCACTCTATTGTAGCAAAGAAGAGAAGAGGCGCAAGCGATCATCAGCTCAGAAAGATCCTCTTCCGCCCTTCTCTCCCCGGCTCCTCCGTCCCTCTTCCTCCCTCTCTCTTTAAAAGCTCTGAAAGCCCCTCGTAGAGCTCCAGATTCGAGAGCTCCCGGTATTCTCTCCGGAGGCGCCTCGCGATGTAATGCTCCAGACTCTCCCGGCAAACCCCCTCCGGACGGCTGAGAAGGAGCTGGCAAAAGAGGAACTCCTCCTCGCACAGCCCCTGAAGGCGAAGTCCTTCCAGGGCGTAAAGTCGGAGGAGCTTCGGATGAAAGGCCGGGCGAAAGGGCCCCGCATAGTCTGCATTTCGAAGATCCAGTGTATCAAAGGCGGCGGCGCAGTCCCGAAAGTCAAGATAGCGGTCCCGGAGCCGAAAGCCGGGGCGAAGGCAGAAGCTCCCGAGCAGAAGGCCGTGCTCCCGCTTCTCCTCTCTCTGAAGGCGGTAGGAAAAGGAAAAGCACTCCCAGTCTCCATCCCTCTCCTCTCCCTCGAGGGAGAGGTAGAGATAGCTCCTGTGCCCGTCCGCCGGACAGGCGAGACACTTTTCCTCCGGGAGAATATGAATCCTCCCGCGGTATTTCACGATGCCTCCCCCGATCCGAAGTCCGTCCCCCTTCTCAGAAGAGGAGAGCTCCAGGCCATAGAGCACCCCGGCAGTATAATTCTCATAACTAAGCCTAAGATACTGCTCCGGGTAAGTCCGGAGCGCTTCCAGCATCTCTCCCTTCAGGATCCGTCCTCTCGTAAATACCGGATAGCGGCTCTCCATCTTCCTCCTCCTCGATCGCATAGATTTTTTCCGGCCCCGCAAAAAGCCTGTCCTCCCGCCTGAAGATCCCGATCAGGGAAAAGCTCCAGCGCTCCGGGAGAAAAAAAGCAAAGACCCTGAGCTCTCCGTTTCGGATATCATCGGTGTCCTCCTGCCGGATCCTCCCTTCGCTAAGGAGAAGGAGCTCCTCACGACCGATCTCCTCCGCCTCTTCCCGGAAAAAGGAATAGGAAAGCTCTCTTTTCAGCCTGCCGGAAAGATCCCGAAGGCAAAGCGGAAGCAAAAGCTCGGAGAGATTTCTGCGTATGCTCCCTCCCTCCGCGATGCGGCGGCCGTCCAAGAGTATACTTTCCCTCCCCGATATTTCCCGGAAGAAAAGCAGGCAGGGGATCGCTATCTCACCCCGAAGAAATCGCACGCGGCAGCTCCCCTCCCGCAGTGAAAGCTGATACAGGAGAAGAGCATCGGACAGAGCAGTCCTCTCGGAAGCTCCATTTCCGCCGTCTCCCTCCATCATCCTCCCCGGTATGAACTCCTTCAGGCTCTCCCGAAACAAGCCGCTCCGGGAAAGGCCTCCGAGAAGAGAGAGCATATCATAGCGAAAGAGCTCCCCCGCCTCATAGTCCTCCTCTAAAAAATCCTTTAAAAGCCGATCCAGCTCTTCTCTGAGAGCGCGGGAAAGCTCCGTCCGACTGAAGCTAAGCCCTGGGAGCTCCCGGAGGGGAGAAAGTCTTCCCCCGCGGAGAAACGAGAGCTTCTGAAAATTCTCAGCGGGCCGCGCTTTCTCCCCGCCCTCCCTTGAAAAAGGCTCTAAAGGCTCAAAAGAGGAGAACAGCAACTCCTCCAGGAGCTCGGATGCGATTCTCCGGAGAAAATAAAAATTTTTCCGGATCGGCTGCCTCTCTTTTCCCTCACAGCGCCAAAAACAGATCGGAATCCGCCCCCGTTCCCCGCCGGAAGGATCCGGGAGCTTCCCCCTCTCTCCCGGGAGTGCCTCTTCGATCCGGACCTGGAGGAACTGCATCAGGCGGAGAAGCAAAAGCTCCGTTCCAAAGCAAGGATCCCCCTTCCGATAGGACTGCCGGATCGAAAGCTCCCGGAGTCCCCTATCCGAATGAAGGGAGAAGCCGCATTCGCTCAGGGATGCGCCGAGACCGGAGACCGAGAGCAGCAGGGCCCGATAGTCTCCGTCCGGGAGCCTTCCCCTCCGCTTCTCCCGCAGGAAGATGCTTCGAAAGATCCCGGCCTCCGCTTCGCTAAGAGAGAGGGAGAGGGAGCAGGAGAGTCTCTCCTCCGCTCTCTCCAGGAAACGACGGAAGGCCTCTCTTTGCGGGAGCGGAGCGGAAAGGCAAAGCTCCGAGGTCCTGCACTTGTATTCCGCCCTCGTCCTTTCCAAAAGATAGCGGAGGAAGGAAAGCAGCAGCTCGAAGCGGGGGATCCTCCGGTAATTCCCCTCCCGGTCGAAAAGCGCCTCCTCCTGATCCGGCTGGAGGATCCATGCCCGCAGATTCCGAAAGAGGCTTCCCCCGGACCGGCTCTCCTCCGCCCTCGCAAGCGCCTCCCAGCCAAAGTCCAGTACAGGCGCTCCCTCCTTTAAGGAGCGCACATAAATCGCATTCGGAACCCAAGCCTCCGGATGGAGCTCTCCCTCTCTCCAGTGCGGAAAATGCGTGTGGGAGATGCCCGGCTCCGTTTCCCATGGCGAAGGAGAAGAAATGGAATAGAGGGAGAGGGAAGAGCCCATACTCCCGAAGGAGAGCGCGATCGGATGAGAAAGTGCGAGAAGCTCCGGATTCTCACAGAGAAGGCTCCTCTCATAGGCTCTCCCGGCCCGAAGCTCCGATAGAGGGAGCGAAAGCTCTTTTTCGGTGAGCCGGAAGGAGAGCGCGGAAAGCCGCTGATCCAGGAGGATCAGGCGGAGCTTTCGTTTCTTTCCCGCGAGAAAAAAGAGCTCCTCTCCTCTCCTGAGATATAAAAATTCCCTCTCCCCTCCCCTCGGATTCACATGGAGTACGGCCTCCAGCTTTCCCTCCCCGTTCAGGAGGAAGGCATTGGTATTGATAAGCTCCTCCCGAAAGCTAAGGCAGCAGCAATCCGAAAAATCCAATCCGGCCCCGCGGTAAAGGCGGAGCTCTCCGGGACTCTTAAAGTCCTCCGGGAGAGGGGAAAAGCGAAGCTCCCGAAAGAAGCACTCAAGCCTCCCGGCCGCTTCCTCCGAGATCTCTGTGATAAGTGCCTGCTCTCCTGCGCCAAAATACGAGAGGATCCTCTTCCGTCTCTCCTCCTCCCCGCAGTCCGGGCGAAGGGCCCGGATAATCCGTTCTCTCTCGCAAATCTCCCGGAGCTCGGAATTGTCCATCCCGAGAAGCTCTTCCCTTCGATAGCGGTATCCTCTCCCTTCCTCCATCTCCAATCCCTCCCCTCCTCTTTCCTCCCCGGGAGAATGCCGCTCCCGGGCTCCTTCCGTCCCCTCGCCGCTTCACAGCCTTCCGCCTCATGGAAAGCTCTCTCAAAAAAGCGCGCACTCCCCGATCCTTAAGCTCTCCGCTACTCCTAAGATCCCGAAATGCCTGTCCCAGAAGAGCACGAGCTCGATATAGAGCGGCAGGAAAAGCTTCCGAAGGAGGGAAAAGCGCCGCCTCTCCCTCTCATTCTCCGGGACTCCAAGGCTCAGGATCATCTCCCCCTCCTCCGCCCGGAGGTAGAGAAGACTCTCCGGATAGAAAAATCCGACCGCTCTTTGAAAAATCCCAAGCGCCTCCGCCCCTTTTTCAAGGGAGAGGAGCCCGTAGAGCAGGAGCTTTTGCTCCGAGAGAGAAAAAAGAGAGAAGTCCTCCCGGAGGAAGCGAAGCGCTCCCTCTCTTAGCTCCGCGTGGAGCCGACTCGCCAGAAATTCCTCCCTGGTATAGGAGCTTCGAAGATCCCAGAGCGCGAGCAGATGAAAGAATGCATCGAAAAGTACAGAGCGCTGCCCGCGGAGTCCCGGATACTTCAGCATCGGAGAAAGCTCCGCCCCAAAGCGGTAGAGCGGGTTTAATTCGATCTCTCTGCTCTCGATTTTCTCCTGATTGAGGAGCGGGAAAGCGCTCTCCATATAGGGGCTCGGATTCCTGCTCTCCGAAAAGCGGAGCTCCGAAAGCAGAAAGCCGGATTCCCTCGCGTGAAGTAAAATTTCCCAGACACAGTTCATTCTGCCTCCCGCCCGTAAATACTGTCAAAAAACGCTGCCCTAGAGGAAACAGCCCGCAAAGCGGCAGTCCGGAAAGCTCTCCCCCATGCTTTCCAAAAGATAGCGGAGTATGGACTCCGAAAAGACATCCCCGCCTTCTCTCCGGAATGCCAGAAGGAGAAGCGGTCCGAGACCCCGGAGCATTTGCTCCCTGTCCCCGGGAAAATACAGCCCCTCCGGGAGCAGCTCCCCCTCCCGAAATCCCCTGATCCCTTCCAGAGAAAGGCCGGAGGAAGGGAGCAGGGAGGACGCCTGCCGGCGAAGCTCCGCCTCTGTGAGTGCGGGGGGATGCGACATCTCCCGAAGGCGTTCCAGGAGACTCTCCTCCCTTTGATTGCTGAGAAGTCCCTCCGGCTCCCGCCTCTGCTTTTCTTCGATCGGATGGATCAAAAAGCCCGAAAGATGCGGGAGATTCGCCCTGCTCGTCCGAAGAATCAGCTTTCCCCTCTCTCTTCGAAGGGAGAGGAAGCCCTCCTGATAGGAGAGGAGCGGGAAGGCCCCCTCTGTCCCCGCGCTGATCTCATATTCATAGTAGACGCCGTCCTCCGCGGGACTCAGAAAGTCCCGCGCGGAAAAGCGATGCGCTGAGACATTCCAAAGAAGCTCAAGTCCCCTCCTGACATAGGGGGAGAAGCTCCCGAAGGAAAAATCAGGCCCCTCCGCCCCCTCAGGAAGCGCCGGGAACTCCAGGATAAAGCAGTGCTCCGGGTAGGCCATCGGAATGCAGTGCCAGGGGAGAGCGCAGAAGAGGAAGGCCTCCCGGAGCTCCCGAACCCTCTCCCCTGCTTGATTCTCCCTTCGGACAAAGGCGGTGCCCTCTGTCTCTCTGCCGTCCAGGCGGTAGTGAAAAGGGAATTTCCCTTCCCGCAAAAAGGCCTCGCAGACGGAATCCTCCGCGAAGAGGAAGATCCTCTCCTCCGTTCCCCGCTCCTCTTCCTCCTGAAGGATCGGATGGAAGCCCTTCGGTCTCTGCCTCCTCCCGGAGGGGTCGAAGGGAAGCATGCCAATCTCCGGCGGGCTCTCCCTCTGCGCTGCTTCCCGGAAGACCCGATCGGCGAGCTCCTGGAATCTTCCCTCCAGAAGCTCATTCATCCGAAGGAGAGCATCCATCAGGATATCCATGCCCTCTGAGGCGGGGCTCTCCCCGCATCTCTCTCTGAGATAGTCTGAAAATATAAAATCCTCTCCCAGAAATCCCCTTCCCTCTCTCGTCATCCGCTCTCTCCTTCCGCCTCTTCCCTCTTCCCTTTCCTACGGCCAGCGCTCGCTCCCTGTCTCCGCGGAGAGCATCGCCTCTTCCACTCCCCCGCTCCTCTCCGCGCCCTTTTCCTTTTCTCTTCCGCCGCTTTCCTCCGAGACCTTTTCCGTTTCTCTTCTCTCGCTCTCTCCGGAGGTCTTCCCATTATCCCCCTCTTCTCCCTTTCCCTCCCTTCTTCCGTCTCCCGTCTCCCTTTGTCCCTCCTCGTTCTTCTCCTCTTCTCGCTTCCTCTGCATCTCCCGGATCCTTTGATCCAGCGAGATCACCTCGATCTCCTCCCGGAGCTTTTGGTATATTCTCCTGGCATAGTCATAATTTTCCTCCGCCTTATCATATTCTCCCCTCTGCGCGGCGTCGTCTCCGGCCTGCCGATAGCGAAGCGCGGCTCTCCCCTCCTCCTCGTCCGCCTGGATCCGCTGACTGAGAGAATCCATCTTCTCCGAGAGCGAGTCTGCTCCCGCGCTCTCCCCGCTCTTTTCATAGAGCGCCTTCGCTGTCTCATAATTCGCCTTTGCGCTCAGAAGGTCTCCGTCCTTCAGCGCCTGATCCCCGGCGCTGATCAGACTGTTTGCCCGGACGAGCTGCCCCGCCTGCTCTTCGGCCGCAGATTTCTCCTCGCTCTGCTGCTTTGCAAGCTCCTTCTCCAGCTTCGTGAGCTTCTCCTCCGCACGGATCTTTCCTTCCTCATAGCTGAGCTCCCGGGACAGATCCTTTGCCTCCCGGTAGCGCTCCCTTGCCCCCTCATAGACTCCGGCCTCGAACAAAATCTCCCCGTCGTTAAGCTCCCTTTCGACCAGCTGAGAGCCGTCGATGAAGCGGATCCTCTCCCGGATATGATCCAGTCCCACATTGTCCGCATAGGGCAGGCGCCGGAGCAGAAGCTCGTAGTCGGACTTCGCATCCTGATAGCGCTTCTCCGAAAATTTCTCATCCGCATCCAGGATGGCGGAGAGGGCCTCTAAGTAGCGGTTCAGGCTCTCCCTCTCCTCCCTGTCCCGGAGAAGCTCCGCCTTCTTCTCCGCCTTCTCACATTCCTCGCGGGCTCTGCCGAAGTTCTCAAGCTCCAGATAGCTCTCCATCCGAAGCCGGTAGCTCTGAAGATCCTCCCTGAGCTCCCGCCTCCACTTCCGATAGAAGAAGGAAGCGAGAAAAAGAAGGAAGAAAAGGAGGAGACAGAGGAGGAGGGCGCAGATGATCCGTCTCCGGCGCCGCCTTTTTCCGGAGTCTGTCTCCAGAAAGACCTTGTCGACATAGATCGCCGCCGCACTGTAATTATCGAGGCGGGCAGGGTGCCGATCGAGAAGGCTTTTTTCCAAAAGGGCGAGACTCTCCTCCCCGTCCGCGCCGGAATGCTCGAAAATCTCCGCGATCTCCCCCTCATGAAGATTCTCCCAGATCCCCTTCGTATAGAGAAGAAGAATATCCGAATCGGAGAGGGGGATTCTCTTAGAAAGGTAAGGATGAAAATGCTTCTGTCCGAGATAGGCGCTCAGGTTCTGCCTCTCCTCGTGTAAAGATACCGCGTCCTCCGGGATCTCCTCCCGCGCCGCAAGCTCTGCCGCATAGGAATTGTCCCGGCTTTTCAGTATGGTCTCTCCATTTCGATAGAGGCGGAGCCGGACATTTCCCGCACCGGCATAATAAAAGCTCCGGTAATCCGTAAGGACAAGAAGGACAGAGGCCTCCGGCCTCTCCTCTCCCTCCTTCCGAAAGCTCTCATTGGCTCCCCGAAGATAAGAGCGAAGCGCCCGCTTCGAGCAGGCCGGGCGGGCCTGAAAGCGGCTCAGAATCTCCTCCGCTGCCATCCTCCCGGGATCCCTTTTAGATGGCCCCGGAAGCCCGTCCGAAAGCACATAGCAGGCGAAGTCGGAGAGCTCGATATAGGAAAAGCAATCCAGATTCCGAAGCTCCGTCCCCTCCTCCGAGAGGAAGGAAGTCTTAAACTTGCTGTTCTGCTTTCTCATCGCGCTTTCCTCCGCCTCCCCTGCTTCTTGTCCTCCTCCGCTTCCCCTGCCGCCCGGTCCTTTGCCTGTCACGGCGTCTCTCCGCCTTCTCCGGCAATGCTTTTCCTATCGCCGGGGGCGGAGGCAGTCTTTCTCTCAGGCTCTCAGAAGAAGGACTCCCGCGTTCCCTGCCTCTCCTACGCTCCTCTCCCTCGCTTTTTGGATTAGGATCCCGCAGAGCCTCCTTCCCGGGCGATGGTGCCGGATCAGATTCTCCAGTTCCCTTCGGCCGAGCACACTGGAGATCTCCTTATTTAAGAGAAGGAGGAGATCACCTCTTTTCAGCCGGAGCCTCTCTCCGGCTCCCGCAAAGCCCTGGTAGTCCTCTCTTCCGAGATAGCGGAAGCTTCTCTCCCTTCGGAGGAGCCGCTCTGCCGCCTCCCGGGAAATCCTTCCCCTCCGAAATCCCTCCCGTATCATAGCCGCCGCGGACTGTCCCTCCGAGAGAAGCAAAAGCTCTCTGCCCCGGTAGAGGTAGAGCGAGAGCTCTCCGGAGATCCCATATCGAAGCTCTCCCCCGGAGGCAAAGAGCGCTCCGACAGAGGCTCTCCCCTTCTGCCCGTAAAAAATCCGGCAGAGCCGCGAGTTTGCCTCCCGAAAGAGCTCTTCCAAAAGCTCTTCCTCCCTCTCCTTCCGGGAAAGCTGGAAGCCGGAGCAAAAGCAGCGGACGGAAGAGAGCGCCGCCGCCTTTCCCGAGATCCCGCTCCCGGAAGCGTCCGAGAGGACGGCGAGCGTCCCGTCTCCCCTTCCAAGATAAGCGTAGGCCACCGCCTGCTGCTGTCTCTGCCCGATCGCGCGTTCCCCATAGACGCGGCAGCCATCTCCTCTCCTCCCAAAAAGGAGAAAGAAAAGCTGAAGGAGGAGCATGAAAAAAGAAAAGAGAAGCAGAAGGAACACGGCGAGAATGTAAAAAATCATAGCCCCTCCGCTCTCTCCTCCTCTTCCCAGGAGAAGTTCTTCCCCGCAAAGGGGAGATAGAGAAATTCGCTTCCCCCGATCGCGATCAGATCATAGGCGGATAGCGCTGTCGGGAGATAAAGCGCCCTCCCGTTCAGATAAAGCATGCCGCCGTTTTCAGACGGAAGCAATGTCCCCTCTCCTTCCCTGCTGTCGAAGGAAAGTGCCGCGTGGTCTTCCTCGGAGATCTCATTGTCCCCCAGGATCTGGATCTCCATCCGGTCACTCCGCCCGATATAGTTTTTTCCGGAGACAATGCGGTAATCCCTTCCCCTCTGCGCCCCCCGGATGCAGATCAGCCAGGCGCAGACCGGCTTCACACTGAGCTTCCAGAGACTCTCGAAGAGCTCCTCCTCCGTGAAGGATTCCTCCCTCCTTTTTCTCTCCGATGTATCGATATGGCAGTAGGGACAGATATCTCCGCAGCGCCGCCTGGAAAACATATGTCCGTTTCTGCAGCGAATCAGGTTTCCCATACTCCCTCCTCCTAGAGAAGCCTGAGACGGTTTCGCCCGATCTGAATCAGGTCTCCTCTCCTGACAATGCTCCGCCGCTCCATAAGCCAAAGACTCTCCCCGCTCCCCGTAAGATGCAGCAAGGTCCCCCCTCCGCTTCCAAGATCCTCCAGATACCACTGCCCTCCGGCGCGGTTTAGGACCGCGTGCTCCGCTGCGAGCTCCTCCTCAAAGTCCTGTCCGGAGAGGTCGACCTCCGGCCTCTCTCCCTCCCCGCCTCTTCCGATCCGAAGGGAGCTTCTTCCGAGGAGACTCCAGCTTCGAATCTCCCGCCCCTCCTCGTTTAAAAGGAGAAGGGAAGAAAGCGGAAGAGCATCGGATTCCCCGGACTTCCCCCTCTTTTCCCTTCCCGAAAGGAAGAGAAGGAGAAAAAGAGAGGGGAGAAGGAGGGCGGAGAAGAGAATGGCCGGAAGCTTCAGGCTCCATTCCATGCTGTAGAGCAAAAGATCCGCAGAGAGCACGCAGAGGATCGAAAAGATCAGCCCGGCCTTTCTTTCATCCACCCGGATCCCCTCCCTTCTCATTCCGCGGCGTAGCCGCCTTCCACGACAAGCTTAGCCATCTGATCCTTTTTCTGTCTTAAGACGAGCTCGAAGCTCCCCACCCCCTCCTCATCCCCGTGCCTCTCCCGGTAGGAGAGCACGAAGGCATTCGGAAAGATATACTTCCGCTTCGTAATGCCGGCCACGATCTGCTCCGCCGTCACCCTTCGATAGCAATCCGGCTTCTGCGCCGGCACCATGGACCAAAGGGCGAGCTGCCTCGTAGAATCCCGGCTGTCCCCCTCTGTCGAGGCGAGGATCTTCCCCTCTATCGTCATGGTGGCACCCGCATCGTTCGTCCGCGCATTGGAGTCCGCGGGAATATCCGTGGAGAGGGAGACGCTGCTCACACACTCCTTCGCGATTTCAAACGCTCCCCCGCCCTCAACCTGTACCCTGTATGCCATATCCACTCCTCTCTCTACTCACCGGCATAGCCGCCCTCGACCGCCGCGTCCCTGTTCTGATCCTTTTTCTGCCTGATGTGAATGTAAAACTCCCCGATCCCCCGGACATCATCCGCCTTCTCGGAATACTCCAGTACAAAGGCATTCGGGATCCGGTACTTCCTGACGACCTGCCCCGCGGAGATGACGCTGAGCTCCGCTATGCGGTAGCAGTCCGCGCTCTCCGACGGAATCTGAGACCAGCGGGCGAGCTTTAAAACATCGTCCGTATCTCCGCCCACCGTGTAGAGCACTCTCCCCCAGACCTTGAGTCCGATCCCGTAGTCCGTCGCCTTTGCGTTCGAATCCCGCGGCGATTCCGAGAGAAATTCCGCATTTACAATGCTCCTCTCGTCAAAGTCCGCAAGCTCCGATCCCGCCACCCTAAAACGAATCCCCATAATCTTTCCTCCCTTCTATTTTCTTCCTGCTATTCTCTTTCTACTATTTTCTTTCTCCTGTTCTCTTTCCTCTCTTTGCATCCCTTTCACAGCGCCTTGCCTTCCCCGCCCTGCGCTCTCCCTCTCCGTATGGATCCCGGTGGCGAAGAGCCGGAACGCACGTTGTCCGAAAAGTAAAAGGAACAGTCTGCTGGAAGCGCTCAGGCGCTGTCTCCCCGATTCAGGAGAAGCTCCAGCCTCTTTCTGCTTCCGTGGAAGGAGAGCTCCACAAAGCAAGTCCCCGCCGCCTCATCGATCTCGTAGTCCATCTCGTCCCTTGCGTCGAGGATGGCATTCACCTTATCCTTTCTCGCAAGCCAGAGACTCTTCCGGCTCGTCGGATGATTCGAGAAAAACCGCGCGAGATTTTCCGGCTTGAAGTCTCCGGTCGCGTGTCTTAAAATCCGCTCGATATAATTTGCCGTCTGCGTCTTGTAGATCGCCTCGTATCCGCCCTCCGAGAGCTTTAAGTTCCGGGCCTTATAGACCATGACCGCATTGATATCCTCCCCCTCCAGGACCGCATTTTCCGAGGAAAAGACGAAGCCGAAGCCTCTTCTCTTGATATCCTCCTTCACACTGTTGGTAAAGCCTGTGATCTCCCTCGACATCGCGGTATGCGCCCGGAGCGGATTGTTTCCGGACTCGATGTCAAAGCGGACACCGGGGAGCTCCGGGTCCACTCCCCTCCGGAAGCGCTCCTTCAGATACTCCGGCGACTGACAGGCCGCCATAAGTCCCGCCGCGACGAATGCGGCCCCGATATAGATGCCGTCGATCCACAGCTTCAGGAGATCCTCCTTCGCCTCCGAAAGCTCCGCCGCCTCGTGCTCGTTCACGAGCATCCTGCTCTCCAGCCGGACGCCGGATTTCTCCTTCGGGATGATGGTGAAATTCGGCACGCAGGGGATCAGGTATTCCGAAAAGGACTTCCCGCTCAGGCTCTGGCAGCGCTCATCAAAGAATGCGACACCGCTTGTCGCCATGCTGTTAAAGCTGGTCCGATCCCCCGTCTCATAGCTGTAAAAGCACTGAACCCCATAGTCCTTTAAGAGATCCGCTGTCCTGACCATGGACTCCACGCTCACGCTGTCTGACTTCGGGGATCCGCTTCGTCCCCGGAAACGCTCCCTCGCGCCGCTCATCCGGGATCTCTCATCCAGGGAGACAGACGGCAAAACGGCATACCAGACCGTGTCGCTGTAGTCGTTCTTTTCATTGACCGTATTCAGATAGGCCGCAAGCTTCGGCAGATTCAGACTGCTAGCCAGAAGCTCATTCCGCACATTGGCGACCAGCATGCTGGGGCGCATCCCCTTGAGTCCCTTCGGATACTGCTCGAAAAAAGCCCAGACTCCGAGAAGCTTCTCCGCAAGAGGCTTCACTGCCCTGATGAAATCCTCCTTCGCGTTCTTATAAAACTCAAGGTAAGCGTTGTAGTGTTCGACCTCTCTCCGGACATCGATCTCCGCCTCCGCTTTGGACGAAAGAGGGCAAAAGGTCCGGACCACCAGCTGCCTTACATAGCTGCTGCCGTTTTCATTCAGGGCGTCATAATCCTCCTCCAAAGCCTTTATGAGCCCCGCATTCTCGTGCTCATCGAGGGGAAGCAGGGCAGCTTCTCCGTCCTTTGGCGCTTCTATCACTTTGAGCTCCCCCTCCTCCGACATGGTGAGAACACCGAGTGCGAGCGCCTTTCGCTCCTCCTTTTCCTTCGTCCTTCCGAGAAGGAGCCGGGTCCGGATATCCGAGATCGCGAGGGGGATCATCGCCATGAGGTTTTGATAGTTCGCGCTCGCCTCCTCAAACATCGCGTTGAGCTTATCCCCGAGATCCAGCTTGTAGGGATCCCCGTCCTCAAGCTTCGCATATTCGGAATAGCTGTACTGCAGCTCCTTCCGGATCTGCCTTATGTCCTCCATGACCTTTCGGGGGGAAATCATCTCCGTGAGCTTTTCAAAGCGAAAATCCGCGTTGATGATCCCCTGACTCCGCTTCGTCTCGACGAGCGTCATGAGCATTTTCAGGAAATCATTGTGCAGATTGAGATGTACCGCGCTCAGCATATTTTCCGGAATCCCGGCGGGCTTTTCCTCCGTATAGACGACGCTCTGCGTCGCCGCATTAAAAAAGGAATAGATCGTCGGGTCGAACTTCTCGAGAAACTCCCCGAAGCTTCGGACGAGGAGTGTCTCATTGATTTCCCGGATCTTATCGTCACTCAGGCTGTCCATCCCCCTCACATCTCCGATCAGAGTCAGGAGATTCCGTTTCTCCGGATTGATTTCTTCGAGAAGAAGCGTCCTGTTTGTCTGTCTTATAATGCTTTCCGCCATCATTTCCTCCTTCCGCTCGCAGCTTCCGAACTGTCCCGCTCCTCTGCCTCCCCTCCGCTCTCCGAAGGCTTAATAGAAATGCTTTCCCCGGGATCCCCCCGCGCTCTCCGAAAAATCCGAAGAGATACTTCGCCCGCGCTCTCTTATCTCCCGCCTCTCCCGCTCTGCGCGTCTTCCGAGAGAAAAGAGAAGTGCACCGGAGAAAAGGAGAAGGGAGAGAATCAGCGCAAGGGGCCAAAGACTTTTCTCCTCCCCGCCCTTTTCCCCGGTATCACGCGGGGTTCCCGCTCTGTTCTCTTGCCCTGTATCACGCGGGGCTTCCGCTCTATCCTCACTCCTTCCGTCAGGCGGAGGGGAGCTATAGAGAAGAGATGGTCTCAGAAGAGGAAGGGAAAAGGAGGGGAGCTCCCCTTTCCGGGGGGCATCGAAGGGCTCCGTCCTCTCTTCCTCACCGTTTCCCCCCTCTCCCTCTTCCGGCTCCCATGCCCTTTGGATATCGGAGAGCAGAGCCTCCCTCCCAAGGGAATGATAGAAGAGCACCCTCCCGCCGCTCTCCTCCGCCGCGCGGCAGAGCGCCGTATATTCCTCCCCTTCGGAAAAGGAGTATACCGTGAGGGAGATCCCCCGCTCTCTCGCAAGAGCTGCCCCCTCCATGAGCCTGGAAAAGGAGAGATCCCGATCCCGGGCACTTTTCATGTCGGTTTCCCCGTCGGTAAACCAGAGGATACGGCCCCGGTCCGCCGTCAGAGACAGCGCCTGCAAAAGTCCCTCTCCGGAATTCGAATAGCCGGAAAAGGGCTCCTGAGGAAGAAGCTCCCGATAGAACTCCGCGGAAGCGTCCGCAGAGACAGACTGAGAGGGTACGGAATGATACGATAGATAGGAAAAGTCCCTAGAATCGGGAAAAGAAGAAAAGGAATCAAAAAGAATGGATAAAAGTACTTCCCGCACTCCCCTCATAGAAGCGCTCACATCGACCAGAAAAGTCGTATCGGAGGGGGGCGGAGGAGACTCCGCCTCTGCGGAAAGCCTCCCCGGGGCCTGGAAAAACAGAAGACAGATTCCGACTAGCCCCGATAAAAAATATGCTTTTTTCATGGAATCACTCTTTCTCTTGGAAAGAGCATAGCATTCCTGCCCAAGATTTTCAAGTAAAAAGCCGGGGTTTACGGCTTTTCTGCGATATTCCCAGAATTTTCTCCTCCCGCTATGGAAGATCGACAAAAAGCCTTCGAGAGCGGTAGAAAGCTTTCAAGACAAAACAAAAGCGCCGTCTTCCGGCGCTTTTCCCCGAAAGGGCTGTCTTCCTCCCCGGGGGCAGTATAAGCATAAAGATCCGTTTTACGCATCGCTTCGCTTCTTTGAGGCCCGGGAGAACCACCACTCCTAGTCTGCGATCAGTCCGGCGAGCTCTGAGGCACTGATCCGATAGACTGCGCCCTCCGCGCCGTGCTCCCGCAGTGCCCGGAGAACGGACTCGCGGTCAAAGCTCACCCCGCAGAGTGCCCCGCAGAGCTCCGAAGCGTCCATCGTGCTGAAAAAATCTCCAAAGACCGAGGCCGACTCGATCCTGCCGTGGACGACCTTCAGGCGAAAGACGACCTTTCCCCCCGCGAATCTCCCGCTTTTTTCGATGTTGAAGCTGGGATTTTTCCCGTAGATGCTCTCCCAGTTATTGAACTTCTCTCCGGCGAGGGTCTCGATCCTCTCCCGGTCCTCCTCCGTGAGCGCATAGCGCTCTTCCTTTCCGCTCCCGGATAAAATGGCGGAAATCATCGCCTCCTTGAACTCCAGCGCGCTGAGGGAGGCTGCGCTCTCCGGCAGCATCTCCCGGATATTGCAGACCCTCTCCCGCACGGACTTAATGCTTTTCGAGAAGATCTTATAGCTGTCCACCGTCGTAGCGCGCACCATGCTCTCGATATCCGTATCAAAGAGGAGGGAGCCGTGGTGAATCATGCTGTCCCCCAGCCGGTACTGCGCATTTCCGGAGATCTTCCTGCTCCCGATGCAAAGGTCATTCCGCCCGTTGAAGGAGGCCTCCACGCCGAAACTCCCAAGCGCCGCGATCACCGGCCCGATATAGCGCTGAAATTCGATCTCATTTTCGCGCAGGCGGTCAATGAAGGTGAACTGCCAGCCCCCGAGATCCGTGTAGATCGTCCCGCCCCCGCTCATCCTCCGGACGATGTGCATCCCCCGCTCCTTCGCATAGGGAAGATTGATCTCTTCCGCCACATTCTGGTACTTTCCGAGCATCAGGGTCGGCTCCGTCCTCCAGAAGAGGAAGACCGTGTCCTCAAATTTCTTCTCCGACGCGAAGTAATACTCACAGCCGAAATTGTAGTAGACATCCGTCGATCCCGTCTCAATATATACCATGTACATCCTCCAGGGCCTCGATCGCCCGGTAAGAGCTTCTCGCAAGCGGCGCGGAGGCGACATAGCGGAAGCCCTTCGAGAGCGCGAGCTCCTTATAGCGGCGGAAGTCCTCCGGCGTCGCATAGTGGGATACGGGGTAGTGGGCGGGAGAAGGCTGAAGATACTGCCCGATCGTCAGGATATCGCAGCCCGTATCCAAAACATCGTCCATAAGGCGCCCGATCTGCTCCTCCGTCTCTCCGAGTCCCACCATAAAACCGGTCTTCACCCGGATCTTCGGCTGCTTCTCCTTGCAGTAACGCAGCACGCCGAGGGATCTCTCGTAGGCCGCCTGCGGTCTCACCGCCTTCTGGAGCTCCTTCACCGTCTCGACATTGTGATTCAGGACATCCGGACTCTCGGAGAGCACGATGTCCAGGGAAGCCGGATCGCCCTTCATGTCGGAAATCAGGGTCTCGACCGTGGTCCCGGGGCAGAGTCTCCGGATCGCCCGGACCGTCTTCGCAAACTGCTCCGCACCCCCGTCCGGAAGATCATCCCTCGTGGAGCAGGTCAGGACGACGTGCTTCAGATGAAGCTTGGCGGAGGCCCTGGCCACATTTTCCGGCTCCTCCGGGTCCGGAGGAGCCGGACGCCCCGTGCAGACATTGCAGAATCGGCAGTTCCTGGTGCATATGCTCCCGAGGATCATAAAGGTCGCCGTGTGCCTTCGATAGCACTCCCCGAGATTCGGGCAGTTTGCCTCGCGGCAGACCGTATTCAGCCTGAGATCCCGCATAAGCTCCGCGACCTCGCTGATCGCCTCCTGATTATACTTTACCTTAAGCCAATCCGGTTTCCTCTCCATCTTTCCCTTCCTCAGCGCTCTTCGATGACGGCAACAGCCTGCTCTGCCTTTACGGTATCCCCCTCCTCGCAGAGGCGTTTTTTTAGGACGCCCCCGCAGCTCGCCTCTACCTGCACCACGACCTTGTCGGTCTCGATCTCATAGACCGGCTCCCCGGCCTCCACGCTGTCGCCGTCCTCCTTCAGCCAGGCGCAGAGCACTGCATCCTCCATCTCCGGTCTGAGCTTCGGTACCACAAGTTTCTTCTCCATATCTGCTCTCCTCTTCTCCTAATTCCAAACAAAAGGCTCTGCCCGCCGCCCTGCCGCTTCCCCTCCCGGATTTAAGCCTTTCTCCGCCGCAAAGTATTGTCGCAGCATGGAGACAGGCCTACTCCTTTCTCTTCTCCGCCGGGAGCAGCGGAGAAAGCGGGAACGCACTGTACCGGACGGACAAAAAACAAGAAGGCAAAAGCACTAGAGCAGGAGGCGGAGAAGCTCCTCTCCGTCCTCCCCGGCAAGCCTCTCCGAAAGCTCCGAGAAGCTCTCCGGGCCGAAGCGGCTTCCCTCGAAAAGGGATCTCGCCTCCTCTTCATCCAGGTCAGGCGAGCGAAGGGAAAACTCCTCTACGACGCCCCTTCTCGCACTGTAGGAGATCCGGACCTTATCCCCCCGGAAGCTCCCCTCCCGCTCGAAATGAAAGCCCGGCGTCTTCCCCCAGGTCCAGTCCCAGCTCCTGTATTTTTCTTCGGAAAGTCTCTCTATCTCAGAAAGCATGCCCTCATCCGGCGTAAAGCGCTCCGCCCCCTCTCCCGAAAGCTCGGAGAGCAGCGCCTCCGCAAACTCCTCCGCGGAAGCATCTCCCCAGAGCCCCTCCCGCCTGATACTGGTCACAGTACAGATGGCGGATTCTGAGGCCTTGGAGCAAAAGCTTCCGCTCTTTCTCCCGGTCGTGATCTCATCGAGGAGCGAGAGCTCCGAATCGAAGAGAAGCGTCCCGTGGTGGAGCACTCTCCCTCCCGATACCTTCTGCGCGCTCCCGGAGATCTTCCTCCCAAAAAGCGCGATATCGCAGGAACGCCTCCTCTCCGCCGGGATACCCAGACGGCCGAGCGCCGCGATCACCGGCGTGAGAAAATCCTCATAGGAGACAAAGCCCTCCCTCCGGAAAAGCATGCTGTAATTGATATTCCCAAGATCGTGGTAGACGGTCCCGCCGCCGCTGATCCGTCGAAGCATCGGAATGCCCCTTCGGAAAAGAGAGACGGCGTCGACCTCCGCCGCGATATTCTGATAGCAGCCCGCGACAACTGCCGGGGCATCCCGATAGACTATGACCGCATCCTCGTCCCGGAGCCTCTGAAAGAGAAGCTCCTCCAGCGAGAGATTGAAAAAGGGATCTGTCGAGACACTTTGATATGCGATCATATTTTCTCTCTTCCTTCCCTCTCCTCTGCCGTTTTCCGGGGCCGCCGGCTTCCCCCGGCTCTTCCCCGCCCGGAAGGTCTTCCGGGCGGAGTCTTCTCCGTTCTCTCTATCGTTTCTTTGGCGCCGAGTGGATGGAGGAGCCGAAAACCTCCTCCAAGGCCTCTCCGACCGCCTCATTGTAGGTGGGGTGTGCCCGCATAGCCCGGAGAAGCGCAGGGACCGTGAAGCGGTTTGCGACCGCGCCTCCGAACTCCCCGATCATATCCGTCGCTCTCGCGCACATCATCTGCGCTCCCAGCACCGCGCCGCTCTCCTTCTCCGCGAGGATCTTGATAAAGCCCCGCTCCTCCTTCGAGATCAGCGACTTTCCGTTCGCACTCATCATGAACTTCCCGACGGAGAACGAAAGCCCCTGCTCCTTTGCCTGCGCCTCCGTGAGGCCGACGGAAGCGATCTCGGGGTCCGTGTAGACACAGGCCGGCACGACGGAGAGGTCGATGCTCCTCTCCTCCCCGGCGAGCTCCTCCACAAGGCAGATTCCCTGCGCGCTCGCAAGGTGGGCAAGCTGCATCCCCTTTATGAGATCCCCGATCGCATAGACCCCCTCCATCGAAGTCCGGAAATGCTCATCGACGACGACCCGTCCTCTCTCGAGGGCGATCGAGACGCCCTCCCCGAAGAGTCCCTCCGTATTCGGCCTTCTCCCGGCCGCACAGAGCACATACTGCGCGGAAATCCTCTGCTCCGCCTCCTTCTCCGTATAGGAGCAGCTCATCCCCTCCTCTCCCCGCTCGATCTTCGTGACGGAGACTCCGGTATGGATATCCACACCGCGCTTTTTCAGGATGAGCTTCAGGTTCTGGGCGAAGTCCTTGTCCATATTGGCGAGGATCGATGGCAGGACCTCGAGTATCGTCACCTTCACGCCGAGAGAGGAAAATACCGAGGCGAACTCCACTCCGATCACTCCGCCTCCAATAATCACGAGGCTCTTCGGAAGCTCCGTAAGCTGAAAGAGCTCATCGCTTGTCAGGACGCCCTCCTGCTCGATCCCGGGCACGGGGATCAAGGCCGGGCGGGAGCCCGCGGCGAGGAGGACATGCTTCGCCCGGAAGCTCTTCTTCTCTCCCTCCTCCGTGACGCTGACGGAGCTGTCCTTCTCCAGCACAGCGGAGCCCTTGATATAGGAGACACCGTTCGCCTTAAAAAGCTGCTCCACTCCGCCGCAGAGCTTGTCCACGACATCCTGCCGGTAGGAGAGCATCCTCCCGTAGTCGAAACAAAGCTCCTTCGCGAAAATCCCGAACTCCTCCCCGCTCTTCATCTCCCGGAAGAGCTCGCTTGCATGGAGCATCGCCTTCGTCGGGATGCAGCCCCGATTCAGGCAGGTTCCGCCCGCCCGGTCCTTTTCCACCACCAATGTCTTCATCCCAAGCTGCGCTGCCTTGACAGCGGCCACATAACCGCCCGGCCCCGCCCCGATGATAATCAGGTCAAAATTATTTTCCATGTTTTCCCTTCCTGCCTGCCCGCTATACTGATTCGGACATGGACCCGAGGGCCCATGTCCGCGCTGAATCATCCTATGGAATCCTACTTCCACTCGTAGCGAAGGACCGGTTCCCTCGCCGCCTTCACCTCATCCAGCCTTCCGACCGGCATCGTGACAGGTGCCTCGTGAAGCTTCTCCGGGTTCTTCTGCGCCTCCTCATAGAGCATCCGGTAGACACGGATGGCGTCATCCAGGGTATCCTTGGACTCTGTCTCCGTGGGCTCGATCATCAGAGCCTCATGCACGATCAGCGGGAAATACATTGTTGGCGGATGCATCCCGTTGTCGAGCAGCGCCTTTGCGATATCCATTGCGGATACGCCGGTCTTATGCTTGAGATCCTCGAGACTCATGACGAACTCATGCATGCAGACCTCGTCGTAGGCCATGGTATAGATATCCTTCAGCTTGTCCATCATGTAGTTCGCGTTCAGAACCGCATTGTGGCAGGCCTCGGGGACTCCCTCTTTTCCGAGCGTCTTGATATAGGCCAGCGCGCGGACGACGACCAGGAAGTTCCCGTAGAAGTTCTTCATCTCGCCGATGCTTTTCTTCGGCTTCTCGAAGTGCTTCTCCTTCTCTCCCACCACCATGAGAGAGGGCAGGAAGTCCGCGAGGAAGGCCTTGCAGCCCACCGCTCCGCTTCCGGGTCCTCCGCCGCCGTGCGGGGTGGAGAAGGTCTTATGGAGATTCAGGTGGATGACGTCGAAGCCCATATCGCCCGGCTTCACGACGCCCATGACCGCGTTCAGATTCGCCCCGTCGTAGTAGTTCAGGCCGCCGCAGTCGTGAACCAGCTTCGTGATCTCCAGGATGTTCTTATCGAAGAGACCGACCGTGTTCGGATTCGTGAGCATAAGGCCCGCGATATCGTCCCCGAGCACCTCCTTCAGCTTCTCCAGATCGACACAGCCATCCGGCCCGGAGGGCACGGAGACCACGGAAAAGTCCGCCATCGTCGCACTGGCGGGATTCGTGCCGTGCGCGGAGTCCGGGATGATGATCTTCTTCCGCTTGCTGTCGTTCCGGCTCTCATGGTAAGCCTTAATGAGCATGATGCCCGTAAACTCTCCGTGGGCACCGGCGGCCGGCTGCAAGGTCATGCTGTCCATCCCGGTGATCTCGCAGAGATACTTCTCGGCGGTCTGGATGACCTCGAGACAGCCCTGGACCGTGCTGATGGGCTGCAGCGGGTGGATCTCGGTGAAGCCCGGGAGCGCCGCCATATCCTCATCGATCTTCGGATTATACTTCATCGTGCAGGAGCCGAGCGGATAGAAGCCGTCGTTTACGCCGCGGGCCTTCTTCGCAAGCTCCGTATAATGTCTGCTGATCTCCGTCTCCGAGAGCTCCGGGAGGTGGAGTTCCAGCTCCCTCTTATCCTTCTCCGGCACCGCTGCCGGCTCTACGTCACAGGGAGGGAACAGCGTACAGCCTCTGCCGGCTCTGCTTTTTTCGAAAATAAGCATCACTTCACCTCCTTCAGGATCTGCACTGCCTCGTCGATGCCGCGCTTGTCGTTCACCTCGGTACAGCACCAGAGAATTCTCTTCTCATCCAGCGGATAGCCGCCGAGGATCCCCTGCTTCTCCAGAGCGGCGAGCGCCTTCTCCGACGGGGTCTCAGAGACCGTCACAAACTCATGGAAGAAATCCGCCTTGTAGGCCGGCCGGAAGCCGATCTTCTCCAGCTCCTTCGCCATATAATGGGCCTTCGCGGTCGAAAGCTCCGCAGCCTGTCTCAGGCCCTGCTTCCCCACTGCCGAGAGATAGACCGCGACAGCGAGCGCGCAGAGCGCCTGATTGGAGCAGATATTACTGGAGGCCTTCTCTCTCCGGATATGCTGCTCTCTCGCCTGCAGCGTGAGCACATAGCCGATTCTGCCTTCCTTGTCATTGGTCTGTCCGACGATACGTCCCGGCAGATTTCTCTTGATCTTGTCCAGGCAGGCCATAAAGCCGAGATACGGTCCGCCGAAGGCGAGCGAGAGCCCCAGGGGCTGTCCGTCTCCGACCGCGACATCCGCGCCGTACTCTCTCGGGGACTTTAAGATACCGAGTGAGATCGGATTCACGCTCATGATGTACTTCGCACCGGCCTCATGGCTGAGATCCGCGATCTGCCGCGCCGGCTCCAGATTCCCGTAGAAATTCGGGTGCTGGATGAGTACGCAGGCGATGCTGGGATCCAGATGCGCCTTCAGGTAATCTATATCTGTCAGACCGTCCTTCTCCGGGATGAATTCAAGCTCCATGCCGTTTCCATGGCAGTAGGTCTTGACCGTCTCCAGCGTATCCGGCTGCATGAGCGAGGAGACCAGAGCCTTCTTCCGCTTCCGCTCCCTGCACATCGCAACCGCCTCTGCGGCCGCCGTCGCCCCATCATAGACCGATGCGTTCGAGACATCCATGCCGGTGAGATCGCAGATCATTGTCTGGTACTCGAAGATCGACTGCAGGACGCCCTGGCTGGTCTCCGCCTGATAGGGTGTATAGGAGGTCAGGAAATTCTCCTTTGAGATCACACTCTTTACGATGGACGGGATAAAATGCCGGTAGGCCCCGGCGCCTCGGAAGATGACCGGAAAGATCTTGTTCTTTTCCGCGAGCTTCGTCATATCCCGCCTGACCTCAAGCTCCGAGAGGCCGGAGGGGATGTCCAGCTCTTTCCTCAGCTTCACTTCCTCCGGAACATGCGCAAAGAGCTCATCAAAGGAAGAAAAACCAATTTCCGAGAGCATCGCCTTCTGCTCCGCCTCTGTATTGGGAACGTATTTTCCCATTGATTCTACCGCCTTTCTCAAAATCGCCCATCAGGCGAGGGTCTTCAGGTACGCCTCGTACGCCGCCGCATCCATAAGCTCTGCCTTATCGGAGACATCCTTCACCCGGATCATCCAGGAATCGTAGGGAGCGCCGTTGATGCTGGCCGGATTGTCCAGCACCTCCTCGTTGACTCCGCAGACCACGCCGGAGAGCGGAGAGTAGACATCCGACACTGCCTTCACAGACTCGACCTCGGAGAAGGACTCTCCGACCTTCACCTCATCTCCCTCCTCGGGAAGATTCACAAATACAAGATCACCGAGCTCAGACTGCGCATAGTCACTCAGTCCGACTACCCAGACATCGCCCTCCTCCTTCACCCACTCATGAGACTTCGTGTACAGCAGTCCTTCCTTCACTGACATAGCATTCTCCTCCTTAAAATGACGGCGGCCCTGCCGCCTGTGATGCACTTTCCCATAAAACGAAGCGAAACGCTTCGATATCCTTTCCGTTTACCTCGCTCTTCTTCCTTCTTATTTTTTTGCTCTCTTATAGAAGGGGAGCGGTACGACCTCGGCCTCTACCGACCGTCCTCTGACCGAGACCTCGAGCTTCTGTCCGAGCTCAGAGTATTTCGGATCCACCAGAGCCATCGCGACCGGATAGCCCAGGAAGGGGCAGTGCGTTCCGGAGGTCGTGTGTCCGACGACCTTTCCGTCGACAAGCACATCCTCCGCCTCGCGGATGACTCCTCTTCCCGTCACCTTGAGTCCCACTCTCTTGATCTTCGGCTCTCCCTTCGCCTCGATCGCCGCCTTTCCGATGAAGTCGGGCTTGTCCATCTTCACCGCGAAGTTGAGGCCTGTCTCGAGAGGAGTGATCTCATCGTTCATCTCATGCCCGTAGAGCGGCATCGCAGCCTCCATCCGGAGCGTATCTCTCGCACCGAGTCCGCAGGGGATCAGTCCCTCTTCCTTCCCGGCCTCCAGGAGCTTGTCCCACATCTTCTCCGCGTACTGATTCTCGAGGTAGAGCTCTACGCCGTCCTCTCCGGTGTAGCCGGTCTTCGAGACGATGCAGGGCATCCCCGCGACCTCAGCGTTGAAGACCGCGTGGTAATACTTCTTCGGGATATTGTCCTCGGTCGTGAGCTTCCTAAGGATCTCCATCGCCTTCGGTCCCTGGAGGGCGATCTGAGAGTAGTCCTTCGAGACATTGGTGAATTTAGCATCTCCGAACTGATGATCCAGCATCCACTGGAAATCCTTGTCCTGATTCGCGGCATTCACGACGATAAAGTAGTCGTTCTCCCCTCTCTTATAGACGATCAGATCATCGACGCAGCCTCCCTTTTCATTGCACATCAGACTGTATCTCGCCTGTCCGTCCACCATATTGTCAAAGTTATTGGTGAGGAGCTTCTGCAGATTTGCGAGCGCATCCGGGCCCTGACAGAGCACCTCTCCCATATGGGAGACGTCAAAAAGTCCTGCCTTCTCGCGGACCGCCATGTGCTCCTTGATCACACCCGTCTCGTACTGCACGGGGAGCAGGAAGCCCGCAAAGGGCACGATCTTCCCTCCGGCCTTCACATGCGCATCATACAACGGTGTCTTCAATTCCATGTTTCTGCCTCCTTTACCGAAAATTCCCGAGGATGGGTTCTGACATCCCGGTCTGAAATGGATTCTCAATCAAACAAAGTTTCTCTTTTCTACAAATTATAAACTCTATTCTCCGATGAATCCGTTATATTTTTTATTATAGTGCAAAGCTTCTCCCTTGTCGATAGCGAATAGTCAAATAATTGACGGATATACTTACTATATTTTTAAGCTCCTCCTATACAAAACGTCGAAGTCCGTCTTTCGCGGGCCGGAAATGCAGTCCCGGAGACAAAAAGGATGGAGCTGATGCGAAGGATCTTATAGCATAGCTTTCTCGTCAACTTTCTGAGCAAGGCTTCATAACAGCGCGACAAGTTCTCAAAATATTTCTCTTCATCGGTCCGGCGATAATTTCCGAGTGCCTCCGCAGCCTTCGCAGCTCTCTCCCTATCAACCATAAGAGTCTCCTTTCTCAATGGTTAATAAGAAGTTGTTCGCAGAATCAGAAACGAACGAAGAAAAGACTGAAATTCTATCTTTCCGGAAATACTATCCATTTACATCCCTAGGGAGTATTATATAAACAATGAAGATTGACGAATGCTTCTATTCTGTATAAGTGGTGAAGCCATGAAAGAAGAAGCTCTTTCTCCCAGTCCGATTGACAGGTTTTTCACAAAAGCAGAAAGATTAGGAAGAAAAATCATGGAAAGAAAAAACAATGACCCCTCTATTCAGTGGGAAGCTTATACACGTACCTGGGGATTTAAAAAATTTTATCTGAGAGTCTTTTGGGACACCGGCATTTATCAAAAATCGGTCGTGTTCAAGATCCAGCTGATTGGTTTTCTGTTCCTTTTTATGAAGACACTTTATTTTTTTAAGATCAAATGGTATCAGCTGTCTGATCTGATTTTTAATTTTATCTTGCTGTGCATCGCCCTAACCGCAGTATACTTCACTCCTATTATTGCTTTTTCATTAAGCCGTTTTAGAAAGCCGAATCCTCTCAAAAAGAATATCTTTTCTTCCCTTACAAAGGAAGAAATCCTGGGCAAAGCCTGGATGAAGGGGCTCTCGGTCAAAGAATATGAGGATGGGATTGTTATTTACAGTTCTAAAAGGCTTGAACTCCTGCTTTATAAACCCATGGTAAGCAATGAAAGATACCAGCGCATCAGAAATTTTCTCTTGTCATAGTATACGGACTATATCAAAAAACTATCTATTTACATCTCTAAGAGGTATTATATAAGCAGCGAAAGATGGAGAGTGATTTTATTTCTATCTTTCAAAAGCACCTATTCCAACGAAAAACATTCGGGTCTTAGATCGCAGGAAGAAAAAGATGGAAAAAAAGGAAATAGAAGCAATTTTCTTCAGTCGGGAATTTAAACGCTTTCTCATAAAAGCCGGGGATCAAGTTCCTATGCGAAAGCTCATGAAAAAAATTGTCCCTCTTTATGTCGCAGTTCTTTTCCCTATCATGCAGTTGTTTGATATGCATCTACATAAAAGTTCTTTCTTGTCTACACTTTTGTTGATTTTGTTTTACGAGTTTTCCGCCCTGTTTCTCTACTTTTTTCCACACCTCTTTCTTTCTGTTCTGATATATCTCCGAAAAAAGAATATCCTTCCCCCAAATTCTCATGTGAAATTCATGAATGGCATGTCTGCAAAAGAAATCTTGGAGGGAAGATGGAAGTCGAAGATGAGGGCAGTTGAGCTCCAAGATGGAATTGTATTTTTCAATTTTTTCCGTTTAAAGGCTTATATCTATAGACCCCTTTTTAGCGAAAGCACTTATGAAGCCTTACGGCTTATATTCCTTACGCAGGATCTCCACTCAAAAAACAGGGCCAATTCATCAGAAGCTTCCTGAATCGGCCCTATCTTCAAATGATTCTCTGCATTGTCTTACCGTCATAGACTCCGCAGAAATAACGCGGCCTCTTTGGCGTTCTCAAAAATAAGATCTTCCATAGCATAAGCGCAACGGGATGAATGCCCGATTCGCGAATTCATTCAGGAGATCAACGGCTGCATCCGCCGGTATTGCTCCGATCGGCTCATGTCATCCGTTGGCTTTTGGCGCGGAGCGAAATAAGATACTCATGAGTTGTCAACTCATAAGTATCTAAATCCGACGCTGCTTCGAAGATATGTGCCGGGAGCATCTTCTTAATCATCCGGAAGTACTGCCATTCCCGATTTCTGAAATTGGAGAAGGATGGGCAGGCGCCTCAAGCTCTGGTCCCCTTAAATCGTTTCCGCTCCGCTTACCGCAGCAGTCGGAGCGAGAATACCCTCTTTGTTCTCCTGAAAGAGGATAAGCCCTCCCCGAGGCGAATAGCCGGTCTCCCACAGCGCGTCGAGCTTCACCCATTTCGCCTCAGAGTAAGTGAGTGTGAGGACGGAAAAGTCCGCTTCCTCTGAAAGCGGATCCTCCCCCTGATAGCGGCAGCCGATCAGAAGAAACCAGTGCCAGACATAGTCCTCCAGCGCCGGATCTTTGTGATTTAAGATGAGGCAGGGGACGGGAAGAGACGCATCGATCTGACGGAGAACCGCCTTCTTTGCCTCCTCCGGATCGCTGCTCCCCTCCAGGGTTCCGATCCCGATCCCATGCTCCCCCCGGTCCTCCAGATATTTCTGATAGCCCTTTGCAAAGAGGGAGAGCTTATCGATCCCGCTCCAGCGCGGATGAAGATAATGCTTCATCTCCTCCGTGAAATAGAGATAACGGTCTCGATCGATCCTCTCCGGATCCCCGGGATAGAGCGCGCGATGGCCGCGGCGAAGCGCAAAGTAAATGGAACAGTCGCAGGCCGTGACAGCCGCGCAGCCGCCAAGCTGCATCATATGATCCAGACACCAGTCCTGATTCCCACCCAGAGAATCCCCTATATGGAAGAATTCAAGCTCCTTTTTCACCACAGATCCCCCTCCTCAAAGAACGCCCCCTATTGTAGCAAAATCCCGTATTTTTTCAATGCCCGAGAGCCCTTTGACATCCCCCAGAATCTCCGATACAATGATTCCAGCAGTGTCGAAAGTTCCTTCTCCGCGACGTGCTTGCACGAGAGGGGAGAAGGAACTTTATGACACGCCCCCCCCTCATGAGCATGCAGCGGGGCGCAGCCACGCGGGAATGCGAATGAAGGGCGCGGGGCAGGAGCGGCTGAGCCGCGAAGCCACGCGGGAATCATTGTTCGTGTGAGAACATACTCTTCCGCGACGTGCTTGCACGAAAGAGGAAGAGGGACTTTATGACACGCCCCCCTCATGAGCATGCAGCGGGGCGCAGCCACGCGGGAATGCGAATGAAGGGCGCGGGGCGGGAGCGGCCGGGCCGCGAAGCCACGCGGGAATCATTGTTCATGCAGGAACATGATCTTCTCGAAAATCATGCTCTGCGAAGAAAGTCCCTCTTCCGCAACGTGCCTGCACGAAAGAGGAAGAGGGACTTTATGACACCGGAATCATACTCTACGAAGAAAGTCCTTCTCCGCGATGTGCCTGCACGAAAGAGAAGAAGGGTCTTTATGACACCGGAATCATGCTCTGCGAAGAAAGTCCTCTTCCGCGACGTACCTGCACGAAAGGGGAAGAAGGGTCTTTGCACAGGAACATGATCTGTAAGAAATCATAATTATGATCCTTGCGGAATGATGTGCTTCGCGAAATCCTATGCTGCTGCACGGCGAAGCTCCGAAAAATCACGGGGCCCGCGGAATCATGATCCGCAGATGGAAAAGCGAAGCAAGGGAAATATTTCAGGAAAAGAAAAGAAAGGGAGAGCTGGGAAGATAAGATGATCGCTGCAAGCAATGTAACCTACAGAGTGGGAAAGAAGGCACTCTTTGAGGATGTCAATATCAAGTTTACCGAGGGAAACTGCTACGGGGTAATCGGCGCAAACGGCGCGGGAAAGTCCACCTTTTTAAAGATCCTCTCCGGCGCGCTGGAGCCGGGCTCCGGGGAGATCATCGTGACGCCGGGGCAGCGCCTGTCCGTCCTCGAGCAGGATCAGTTCAAGTACGACGCCTATCCTGTGATCGAGACGGTCATCATGGGAAATTCCCGCCTCTATGAGATTATGAAGGAAAAGGACGCCCTCTATCAAAAGCCCGATTTCTCCGATGAGGACGGCATCCGCGCGGCGGAGCTCGAGGGAGAGTTCGCCCAGATGGACGGCTGGAACGCGGAGACGGACGCGGAGACCCTTTTAAACGGCCTCGGGATCGGAACTCCTCTCCACCGCGAGCTGATGTCCTCCTTAAAGGGCTCCGAGAAGGTCAAGGTCCTCCTCGCAAAGGCGCTCTTCGGAAATCCCGACATTCTCCTCCTCGACGAGCCGACGAACCACCTCGACCTGAACTCCATCGAATGGCTGGAGGACTTCCTCATCGGCTTCGAGAACACCGTCATCGTCGTCTCCCACGACCGCTACTTCCTGAATAAGGTCTGCACGGGCATCGCGGATATCGACTACGGGAAGATCACGCTCTTTGCGGGGAACTATGATTTCTGGTTCGAGTCCTCCCAGCTCATCGTCCGCCAGCAAAAGGAGGCGAACCGGAAGAAGGAGGAGAAGATCAAGGAATTGCAGGAATTCATCCAGCGCTTCTCCGCAAACGCCTCGAAATCCAAGCAGGCGACCTCCCGGAAGCGCGCCCTCGAAAAGATCGAGCTCGAGGACATCAAGCCCTCCTCCCGCCAGTACCCCTATATCCAGTTTAAGCCAAACCGCGAAATCGGGAATGATGTCCTGGAGGTAAAAAACCTCACAAAGAGCATAAACGGCGTAAAGGTGCTGGACAATATCAGCTTCAACCTAAACCGGACGGACAAGGTCGCTCTCGTCGGCCCGAACGAGCTCGCAAAGACCGTGCTCATGCAGATTCTCTCCGGGGAGATGGAGGCGGATTCGGGGGACTACAAGTGGGGGCTCACGACCAGTCAGTCCTACTTCCCGAAGGACAACAGCAGGGAGTTTCAGTCCGAGGACACGATCGTCGAATGGCTGACGCAGTACAGCCCGGACAAGGACACCCAGTATGTCCGGGGCTATCTCGGCCGTATGCTCTTTAAGGGAGATGACGGCGTGAAGAAGCTGAATGTGCTCTCCGGAGGAGAGAGAGTCCGCTGTATGCTCTCAAAGCTCATGATCTCCGGGGCGAATGTTCTCCTTTTGGATGAGCCGACGGATCACCTAGATATGGAGGCGATCTCCGCCCTGAATGACGGCTTAAAGAATTTCCCGGGCGTCCTCCTCTTTTCCTCCCGGGATCACCAGGTGGTAGAGACCACGGCGAATCGGATCATGGAGATCATCGACGGACATCTGATCGATAAGCTGACGAGCTACGACGAGTACCTCGCCTCCGATGAAGAGATCAAGAAGCGCTTCACCTTTACGCTCTCAGAGGCCGACGCAAGCGACAATTAAATGGATTCTCGGATTCTTTAAGAGGGAGCTCCTGGACCGGAGAGCTCCCTCTTTTTGCGCGCTTTCTGCACGCTCTTTGCCGCTTTTCTTGATGGAAGCTATGTCCTTCCCCGCCGATTTTTGATGCTTTCGAGTTTCTCAGGAGACAGGATCTCCCGCGGGGAACCTTCTTTCCTCCTTATAGCGGAGCAGGCGGTCAAACTGAATCTTTAAAAGGCTCCCGACAGGGACCGCGATCAGCATGCCCAGGAAGCCGCCCGCCGCGCCTCCGATCAAAAGAGAGGCGATGACAAGGAGCGGGTGTACATTCACACTGTCGCTTAAGAGCTTCGGATTTATGATATTTCCATCCAGGGTCTGGATCACAAAGAGGAGGGGGAGCGCGATCAAAAGTCTCCGGTAATCTCCGTAGAGGAGACAGATCAGGAGAGTCGAGCCATAGGCGACCAGGGGTCCGGTATAGGGGATCAGATTTCCGATCCCCGTGAGGATTCCGATAATGAGGGCGTATTTCACGCCGACCAACGCCAGGACGGCACTGACCAGGACCATCATGATGACGGCGTCGATGATCTGCCCGCGGATATAGCCGGAGAAGGCCCGGTCCGCATCCGAGAGAAAGACGCCGAGAAGGCGGAAGATCCGCTCACCGAAGAGGAGGCGGAAGGCTCTCCCCCAATAGCGGGCGATATTTTCCCCGTCCAGGAGAAAGTAGATGCAAAAGATCAGAGCGAAGACAAAGCTTGAGAGGAAGGAGCCCACATTCCCGAAGGTCGACAGGATCCCCTGCAAAAAGCCCTGGAGGAAGGACAGTCCCGTCCCGACCCCATCCTGCAGATATTGGCTGAAGTCGCTCCCCCCGACCGGGAGCTTTGAGAGCTTCTGCAGGATATCCTGGTAGAAGCTGTTTACGGCGGCGGCAAAGCCGGAGGCCATCTCCCAGAGATTATCCATGTCAGCAAGCTGCACGCTGCTTGTGAGCGCGGAGACCAAAAGGGACAAAAGCAATGTGACGGAAAGGATCACGAGGAGGAAGGTTAAGAGGAGTGCGGCGGGCCGGCATCCTCTCCGCTCCCCTCTTCCCTTCCCTTTCTTTTCCCCTGCACTTCTTCTCTCCGGGAGGATCTCCTGAAGTCTCTTCTCCCAAAATTCCACCACCGGACTCAGAAGATAGGCGAAGGAGAAGCCGAGCGCAAGGGGCTTTAGGACGATGAGGAGCCAGCCGAAAATCCCCTCCGCCGACTTCAGAAAATCCCCGAAGTGATCCACCAGCTTGCTTCCGATATAGAGGAGCAGTGCAGTCGCGATCACATAGAGAGAAAGGATGAGGTACTGCGGTTTCAAAAGCTTCTTCCAGTCCATTTCCATCGATCTCCTTCCCTTCGTCGATTTCTTCTGCCTCCGTCTCCTTCTCCTGATGCATCCCTCTTCGCTCCCTTCTCTTTGGAATGGGAGCCTCCGCCTCTCGCTTTCCCGGAAAGAGGGGAGCGGAGGACGGCTCCCGGGAGCCTTACCGAATCATTTTGATCTCAGATAGGGCTTTCCGTTTGCGGCCGGGACATGTCCCGCCCCGACGAAGAGGATCAGGGTGAGCAGCGTCACGACATAAGGGATCATGGAGAGAAGGTGCGGTGAGATCAGGTTCGAGCCGCCAAGAAGAGAGCGGAGCCCGTTGCAGAGCCCGAAGATCAGGCAGCCGAGGAGGGTCCCCTGCGGCGTGAACTTCCCGAAGATCACCGCCGCGATCGCGATGAAGCCCTGCCCCACGATGACGGAGGGGCGGAACTGCGAGACCGTCGCCAGCGTCACAAACGCTCCCCCCAGCCCCGCGAGAAAGCCCGAGAGGATGACCGCGGTATAGCGGACCCGGTAGACATTGATCCCGAGCGTCGCGCAGGCCTCCGGGTGCTCTCCGACGGCCCGGAGCCGCATCCCGTAGCGCGTTTTGAAAAAGACGAACCAGAGAAGGAGGACGAGAAGGAAGCTGAGATAGGCCACGGAATAGGTCGAAATCACATTGTAGGCGAAGGAGCCCGCCGGAAAGACTCCGACGAACATCTTCGGAAGCTTCGCCGCTGTATCGAGCGCCGGGCTGTCGGAGGAGTTCTCAAAGATCGCCTTGCACAAAAACACCGCGCAGCCGGGGCCGATGAAGTTGATTGCCGTGCCCGCGATGGTCTGGTCCGCATGCAGACTGATGCAGGCCACGGCGTGGATCAGGCCGAGGAACGCCCCAGCGAGCCCTCCGCAGAGGAAGCCGATCCAGCCGCTGTTGGTATAGTAGGCGGCGAGAGCGCCGACGAAGGCGCCGATCGTCATCATTCCCTCGATGCCGATATTCACAACGCCGGATCTCTCCGAGAAGCAGGAGCCGAGTCCCGCGAGGAGGAGCGGCGGCGTGGAGATGAGCATCGCATTGATCAAAAGTCCGAGATAGGTGAGCAGCATACTTATTTCCCTCCCTCCCCTCTGACGGCCCTCAGGAGCACCGTGCGGACCGACGGGGTGATCGCAATGAAGAGGATGATCGTCCCCATGATGATATTTACGACCTCCGTCGGGACATTCACGACGGTCAGCTTATTCCCTCCGTACTTCATGGCCCCGTAGAAAAGTCCCGAGAAGATGCATCCGATCGGATTCGTCCCGCCGATCAGGGCCACCGTGATCCCCTGGAAGCCATAGCCCTCCTGTGAGGCGAACTGGGCGATCCGCTCCGCCATGCCGAGGACCTGCACCGCCCCGCCGAGCGCCGCCAGCATGCCGGAGATCCCCATCGAGAGGAGAAAGACTCTCTTCGAATCGATGCCGGCGTATTCCGCCGCCGAGCGGGAATAGCCCACCGCGCGAAGCTGATAGCCGAAGCTCGTCTTCGCCATGATAAACCAGATGAGAAGCGCCGCAAGGAGAGCGAGCACGATGCCCCAGTGGATATCCGTACAGCCGCTCAGGCGCGAGAAGAACTCCGGCATGCGGATGCTCGCGCTCTTTAAGATATTCTTGCTGGCATCCGCCCCCTGCTCCGTGTGGATCACCTTTTGGTTGATCACATAGTTTGAGAAGTAAAAGGCGATCCAGTTCAGCATGATGTAGGAGAGGACCTCATTGATCCCCTTCTTCACCTTGAGAAGACCCGCGAGAGCGCCCCAGAGCCCTCCCGCAAGAGCCGCCGCAAGCAGGCACACGATCGCGTGAAATGGCGCCGGGAGCGGGACGAGGAGACCCACGACAAGCGCCGCGAGGCTTCCCATGATATACTGCCCCTCTGCCCCGATGTTGAATACGCCGGTCCGGAAGGAGAAGGCGACCGAGAGCCCCGTAAAGATGAGCGGCGCGGCATAGACGATGCTGTAGACGACGAACTTCGGCTTTCCGAAGATCCCGTTCCAGAGCTTCCCGTAGGCCACCGTGGGATTTACGCCGATCAGAAAGAGGAGGATCGCGCCGAGCAAAAATCCGAGCGCGATGGAAAGAAGCGTATAGAGCGTCGGACTTTTCAAAATTTTCTGTTTCATTCCGCTTTTCATTCCGCTTTTCCTCCCGCCATCAAAAGACCAAGCTGATACTCGTCCGCATCCTTCCCGGGCATCTCCCCCGCGATCCTTCCGTCGAAGATGACGGCGATCCGATCCGAGAGCCCCATGATCTCCTCCAGCTCGAAGGAGACCAGAAGGATCGCGCGGCCCTTGTTCCTCTGTCCCAGAAGATAGCTGTGCACAAACTCGATCGCGCCGACATCGAGCCCTCTCGTCGGATTAAAGGCGATCAGAAGCTCCTTGTCATTTGTCACCTCTCTGGCGATGATAACCTTTTGCTGATTCCCTCCGGAGAGCTGTCCCGCGGGCCGCTCCTCGCAGCCTGAGGGGCGGATATCAAAGCGCTCGATCAGCTCCGCCGCATGCCTTCGGATCGCCCCCTTGTTGAGGATCCCCCGATGCGAATACGGCCTCTGCCCGAAATTCTGTAATATGAGATTCTCCGCCACGGTGAAGTCGAGCACCAGTCCGTGCTTCTGCCTGTCCTCCGGGATGCTGGAGACCCCCTTTAAGAAGGTATCGCGCGGCGTATGATTTAAGATGTTTTCTCCCCCCATCCTCACCTCGCCGGACTCCGCCTTGGAGAGGCCGGTGAGAATCTCCACAAGCTGGGACTGCCCGTTTCCGTCGATCCCGGCAAGTCCCAGGATCTCTCCTCCGCGGATTGAGAGACTGAGCCCCTTCAGGATCTCCGCGCCGCGGTAGTCCCTCGCCCGAAGCTCCTTTACGGAGAGGACCGTCTCCCCCGGATTCCTCTCCTCCTTCTCCGCCCGGAGGCTGACCTTCCGCCCCACCATGAGCGATGCGAGCTCATCCTCCGTGTGCTCCGAGACCTTCACCGTATCAATATACTTTCCCCTCCGGATGATCATACAGTGATCTGAGCTCGCCTTGATCTCCTTCAGCTTATGCGTGATTAAAAGGATGGATTTTCCGGCGGCCGTGAGGCTTCGGATGATCTCCATGAGCTCGTCGATCTCCTGTGGCGTGAGGGACGCCGTCGGCTCATCCAGAATCAGGATCTTCGCCCCCCGGTAGAGGACCTTCAGGATCTCCACCCTCTGCTGCATTCCGACACTGATGTCCTCGATCTTCGCGTCCGGATCGACCTTCAGATTGTAGCTCTCCGAGAGCTCCAAAATCTTTTTTCTCGCCCCCGCAAGGTCCAAACTGAGCCCCTTCCTCGGCTCTGAGCCGAGCACGATGTTCTCCGTCACACTAAAGGGCGGAATCAGCATAAAGTGCTGGTGCACCATGCCGATACCGAGCGTGATCGCCTTCTCCGGGCTGTCGATCTCCACCTCTTTTCCCTCGACCCGGATCACGCCCTCCGTCGGGCGGTACATGCCGTAGAGCACATTCATCAGCGTGGATTTCCCCGCCCCGTTCTCTCCGAGTACCGCGAGAACCTCCCCTTTGTGAAGTTTAAGATCGATATGATCGTTTGCGACGAAGTCCCCGAAGCGCTTCACGATGCCGCGCATCTCGATGACCACGGTCTTCCCGTCCATGTTGCTTCCCATATTTCTCCCCTGCTCCCTTTCCCGTCTTCCCTACAGAGTCAATACCTTCGCCGCCCCCTCGCTTTTTGCGATTTCCAAGAGGCGGGACATCTCCTCCTCCGTCGGGCTCTCGAAATCCCGATATTCCGCTCTCACGCCGTTCTTCCGAAAGGCGATGATCTTATAGCGGACCTCCGGGTAGGGCCGGAGCATCCTCGCGCATTCCCGGATGCAGCCCTCATAGTCGAAAAGCCCCGGCACCACCACAGTTCGAAGCTCATAGAGCTTGCCGCATTGCAGGAGAGCGCGCAGATTTCCGAGGACCTCCTCATTGCCCGTTCCGGTGACTTTTTCATGCTCCTCTCTCTTCCAGGCCTTGAGATCCAGCATGACACCGGAGAGGAGCGGAAGCAGTCCCGCGGGATCCTCCGAAAAATCATAGCTTCCATTCGAATCGAGCAAAAGCTCCAGCCCCTCCGAAAGAAGGAGGGCGGCGAGCTCCCGGAGGAAGGCCGGATAGAGGGTGCACTCTCCGCCGGAGACCGTCACTCCCCGGATAAAGGGACGATTTTTGGACAGCTCCCGGAGGAGCTCCTCCGGACTCATCCAGCGGATGCGCGGGCTCGCGTCGTGACGACATATCCGGATGCAGCGATCACAGCCAATGCACTTTTCCGGAGAAAAGAGCACCCATCTCCCGGAATGGGGGCTTTCCCGCTCTCTCTCCTCCGAAATGCCCTCTCTTTTTTCTTCCCCCCAAAAAGGGCAGGAGGATAATGCAGACGCCCCCAGTCCGGACTCTCCTCTCTCTTCCCCCGGAAAAGGGCGGGATGCGGAAGGAAGAGGAGAATCGGAGAAATACAGCGCGCCTCCCGGACAGCCCTCCACGCAGTCCCCGCAGTGGATGCACAGCTTCCGGGTCTCCGGATTATGACAGTACTTACAGTTGAAATTACAGCCCTGTAAAAAAACGGCGGTCCGGTTTCCCGGCCCGTCGACTGCGCTGAAAGGGATAATCCGGTTGACCGGAGCCCTCATCAGCGGACTCTCCTCTCCAGAATATGGCCATTTTGCTTTGCGCCCATGCCGAGCGCCGTCGTATCATGCTTCACATTCCCGCCCTTCTCGAGAGTTTTGATCTCCGAGCGCTTCACGAGATAGCCGGTGATCCGGATCACATCGGAATCACTGGAGTAGAAGGAGAGGTAGCGGAGCTTCTTCTGAAAGGCTCCCTTAATGATATCCATGATATATTCCGGATTCCGGTGCACTGTCCGCTCAATCGGAAAGATATCTCCCGTCCCGGAGGGAAAATAGCGGTGGAAGCGGCTCAGAAGCTCCAGCTGATCCACAAGCTCCTCCGGCTCCTCCCCGATCGGAATCCTGGTCCCGGGGCTGATACCGATGTCACTGGAGATCCCGACCTGCGCGTGCAGGAGAAAATGCCCGCCGCTCACCTCGCAGTAGGGATTTCTGTGCGCCTCGTTAAAGGCGGAAATTGTGTCCATGATGCGGACGCCGAGCGACGCGGCCTCCTCGGAATGCCCGAAGCGAAGGCCCTTCTTCCCCTCTTTCTCGAGCAGGAGATTGACCGCCTCCGCGAGTCCCACAAGGCCGAACATCGCCGTAAAGCGCTCCCTTCGGATGAAGCCCTCCTTCGCGAGGAAATTGTTCTCGAAGAAGCCGGACTCCTCGACGATGAAGCGGATCCGCTCATCCATATAGCGGGCCTGAAGATCCATCACATAGGGGAGCTCCCGGGAGAGGAAGTCCTCAATCCCCTTCGCGCGCTTTGCGATATTTCCGAGGATCAGACGGCAGAGCGTATAGGAGCCTCCTCCCTCGGGGAGACCGTTGTAGCAGGATGCGATGACATAATCCGGCCCGAGCTCCGAGCGAAACATCGCATCGTTCGCAAAGCTCGGCTTTGCGCTCTCCAAAGCGGCGCGGACCGCCTCCAGCAAAAACGCATCCTCCGTCAGGGAGGCGTCATACTTCATCGTCATATTCGGGACCGCGTCCTTCGTCTCCGCGATCGCACGGAGGATGAGACTTCCCGCCTTCGTCCTCTCAGGGCCGATGTTTCCGTGGGAGAAGGAGTCCAGGATCGTCCGGTCCATATGGATGAAGAAAGCCCGGATCAGCCGATAGGCCTCCTCCTCGTCCATGGAAGAGACAAAGGGCTCCAAAAGCCGGTCCAAAGCCCCCACATAGACCGGATAATTCGTGACGGAGGGGACATGCTTATAGAAAATCTCCAGCGCATTGATCGCCTCATAGAGATCTCCCGGCGCCCCGAGCTCCAGGAAGGAGGAGCCTCCCTTTAAAAAGCGCCCGTAGTCCGGAATGATGTATCGGGGGCGCATCGGCGCGTGCCCCTCAAAGAGATCGCAGATGCACTGCGTCTCGATCGGTGCATCGAGGAGCTCGGAGAGCCCCTCCGGGAGGTTCAGCACCTCCAGGAGGGAATCCGCGAGGGATGCCATCGCGGCGACCTTCTGCTCATGCGTCAGCACGGGGGATTTCACGGTCTTAAGCATCTCCTCCCGTGTCTTCTCCACCCTCTCCATCGTGATTTCTCTCATTTTTCCCATTCGCTCCCTCCGTCCGAAGGCCGGGCGGCTAAACCTCTGTCTCTCCCTGCTCCTTAGTCGTCCAGCTCGTAGACAGAGCCGTACTTTGCCTCGAACTCCGCCTTTGTCTTCGGGACCGTGATCTCCCCGGAGATGATCTTCTTCTTGAGCTCCTCGACCTCAGAGAGCACGGTCGGATCGATATTGTCCGTGACCGGCGCGAGATCCACGCCCTCATCTGCGAGTGCGTAGGTCTTGACTCCCGGCTCCAGCTTCCCTTCCGCGAGCTCCTTTGTGACATCGAAGACCGCATTGTCCACCCTCTTCATCGCGGAGGTCAGGATTGTCTTCGGTGCGATAGAGCTCTGGTCGGAGTCCACGCCGATCGCCCAGATTCCGGCCTCCTTGCAGCCGTCGATGACGCCGAGTCCCGTGCCGCCCGCCACCTGGAAGATGACATCCGCTCCCTGCGCGACCATATTGTTCGCCGCGGTCTTTCCGGCAGCAGTGTCCGCGAAGGAATTCGCATTGGTCTGGAGCACCTTGATTCCGGGATTGGCGTCGATCGCACCGGCGAGATAGCCATATCCGAACTGGTGCATGAGATCCGTCGCCATGCCGAGCACGATCCCGATCGTATTCTTCTTCGTCGTCTTTGCCGCCACATAGCCGGCCAGATAGGAGACCTGCGCCTGCTCAAACATGAGAGAGGTCACATTTTTCGCATCCGCGAGGGAAGCGTCGTCCACGATTGCGAACTTCACATCCGGATGTGCCGCGGACTCCTCCTTCAGCGCATCCGCAAGCGCATAGCCGATGCAGATGATGAGATCATAGTCCTCGTCCACGAAGTTTTCGATATTCGGCTTATAATCCGCATCTGTGTGCGATTCCTGGTACTTCGCCTGCACACCGAGCTCCTTCTCCGCCCTCTGGAGGCCCTCCCAGGCCGACTGGTTGAAGGATCCGTCATTGACCCCGCCGACGTCTGTCACGATCCCGACCTTAAGGCCGGAGGCATCGGCTTTTTTCTCCTTGCTCTCGCCCTTCTCCTCCGCTGCGCTGCTCCCCTTCTCCTCCTTCCGGGACTCTTCCTTTGTCCCCTCGGAGGCGGCCTTTGTGCTCTCCGCCGCGGAGCCTCCGCAGGACGCGAGAGACGCCGCCATGAGAAGCGCCATCATTGCCGAAAGAATTCTCTTTTTCATAATACTCCTTCCGCCTGCCGCGCAGGCAAAACCGCACCGTGACGGAAAGACTGCCTCTCCTCCGCCCGATCTTTCTTATTATTATAAGGAAATATGCACAAAACCGCAAGAATAAGAAAAGAAAAGTCTTGACAGCATTAGTTTAGCATGGTAACGTGTTATCACGCTAAACTAATGTCGGAAGGAATTCGACACCGGCAGAAATCCAGCTTCCCGCCTCACTGCAGCGCGGCAGAAAAGAGAATAACAGCAAAAGCCGCGGATCCTGCGAGGCAGGCGGAACTTCCGCAGGGAGGACATCTCAAAAAGAGTATTATGGAGGGTATTATGAAAAGAAAGCTTTGGATCGGAATCGCAGCGATCGCGGCGGCCGCACTGCTCAGCGGCTGCGGAGGAGAGAGCTCCGAAAAGGCGACGATGCAGGGAACGGAAAAGGTGACGGAGAAGGCCGAGGAGAAGAGCTCCGAAGGCTCTGCCCAGGCGGAAAAAGGCGAGGCGGAGAAGAGCGTGAGCAAGGAAGGGAGCGTGAAGACGCCGAGCGGAAAGTTCACCGTCGGCTTCGATCAGGAATTCCCGCCGATGGGCTTCGTCGATGATAAGGGCGGCTACCAGGGCTATGACCTGGAGCTCGCGGAGGAGGTCGCAAAGCGCCTGGGGCTCGAATTTGTCCCCCAGCCGATCAACTGGGACGCAAAGGATATGGAGCTTTCCTCCGGCAATATCGACTGCATCTGGAACGGCTTCTCCATGCAGGGGCGGGAGGACAAGTACAGCTGGGTCGGCCCCTATATGGCAAATGAGCAGGTCTTTGTCGTAAAGGATAATTCCGGCATCGAGACGCTCGCAGACCTTTCCGGAAAGGCCGTCGAGGTTCAGAAGGACTCCTCCGGACTGGACGCCCTGAAGGAGGAGGAAAATAAAAAGCTGAAGGAATCCTTCTCCTCCCTCACGGAGGTCGCGGACTATAATACCGCTCTGATGGATCTCCAGTCCGGTGCCTGCGATGCCGTATGCATGGATTCCGTCGTCGCTGGATACCAGATCACAAATTCGGAGAAGAAGAATCCGAGCTCCGAGGAGAAGATGAGGATCCTCTCCGACACCCTCTCCGCAGAGGAGTACGGGATCGGCTTCCGAAAGGGAGAGGACGAGCTCGCGCAAAGTGTAAAAACTGTCCTTCTTGAGATGGAAAAGGACGGAAGCACGGCGGAGATCTCCCGGAAATGGTTCGGAAAGGACGATGTCTTCACTCTGAAATAGCGCTCCTTCCCCTCCCGGAAGCTCCCGCAGCTCTTCTTTTACTTCCCAAACAGAAAGGATTTCGGAATGGCGGAGATACTTCTTCCTCTTCTCAAGGGCCTCGGCGTGAGCTTTCAGATCTTTCTGATCACGCTTATCCTATCTCTTCCTCTCGGCCTCCTCGTTTCGCTCGGGAGGATGAGCCGAAACGGCCCCCTCTCCGCCTTGATCCGGATCTATATCTCCATCATGCGGGGGACGCCGCTCATGCTGCAGCTCTTTGTGGTCTACTACGGCCCCTACTATCTCTTCCGCATCCGCTTAAGCCCCGGCTACCGGAATATCGCGGTCTGCATCGGCTTTGTCATAAACTACGCCGCCTATTTTGCGGAGATCTACCGCTCCGGCATCCAGTCCATCCCGAAGGGGCAGTATGAGGCCGCGGAGATCCTCGGCTACAGCAGGGCCCAGAGCTTCCTCCGCATCATTCTCCCCCAGGTCATAAAACGGATCCTGCCTGCCGTCACAAATGAGGTCATCACCCTGGTAAAGGACACCTCCCTCGCCTTCTCCATCTCGGTGATGGAAATGTTTACCGCGGCCAAGGCCCTCTCCTCCGCTCAGAGCTCCATGACCCCTCTGATCGCCGCCGGAATTTTCTACTATATCTTCAATTTTATCGTGGCCTTTTTGATGGAGAGGCTGGAGAAGCGCCTCGATTATTACAGCATCTGATAAATGGAGAGGACGAAATGAATGTCTTGGAAATGAAAAATGTGCGGAAGGATTTCGGCTCTCTGGAGGTGCTGAGAGGCGTCGATCTCAGCGTCTCGGAGGGAGAGATCGTATCCGTCATCGGTCCCTCCGGCTCGGGAAAGTCCACGCTTCTCCGCCTGGCGACGCTCCTCGAGCGAATGGACTTCGGAAGCCTCTCCTATGAGGGCATCGCGGCGGCCTATGAGGGCATCGCGGCGGCCTATGAGGACGAAGGCGGCCGATCGGTCTACGCCTCTCCGAAGACATTGAAGGAGCTAAAGTCCATCTACGGACTCGTCTTCCAGAGCTTCCACCTCTTCCCGCACTGGAATGTGCTGCAAAATGTGACAGACGCCGTAATCCACGTGCAGAAGCGCCCGAGGGCGGAGGCGGAGGAGAGGGGGCGGGAGCTCCTCTCCCGGATGGGTCTCCTCGAAAAGGCGAGGAGCTACCCCTGCGAGCTCTCTGGAGGACAGCAGCAGAGAGTCGCGATCGCAAGAGCCCTGGCCCTCCGCCCGAAGCTCCTCTTTTTCGACGAGCCGACCTCCGCCCTGGACCCCGAGATGAGCGGGGAGGTCCTGAAGCTGATCCTCTCCCTCCGGGAGCTGAAAATCGCCATGGTCATCGTCACCCACGAGATGGGCTTTGCGAGGGAGATCTCCGACCGCATCCTCTTCATGGCAGAGGGCTCCGTCCTCCTCTCGGGGCCCCCGGAGGAGGTCTTCCGCTCGGAAAATGAGCGGATGAAGAGCTTTCTCAGCAGGGTCCGGGGCTTTTCGGAGAGCTCATAGGAAACGGCTTTTCGGCGGGTCTCTCAGAGGGAGCAAGTGAAAGAAGAGGTTCCGCTTTGAAGGATCAGCTTCCATCCCTCCCCTCGGGAAGATTGATTTCCCACATTTCTCCCATATTCAGCATACTTTCCCCGGGGATGCAGCCCCCACAGGCACTCTCTCCGCCTTTTGCACCTTCCGTACAGCCTGTACAGCCTCCGCAGGCGAAGGTGAGAGAGACTCTCCTTATGATCCCCATATGCTCCATATACTCCAGCTTCCTGCTTATGTCTTCCGGAGTCGTATGCAGTTCGGAAGCCAGCATGACGGTTGTGCGGCTATGACCGTCCTTTAACAATTCCAGCAGCTCTTGCATAAATCCCTTTCCAAACATTGCGCTGACACAGTCTCCCATCAGAAGATCAGCAGGCCGATATGGTAAGCAATCGCTGCGATCAGCAGCGCAGTTATCGTATAGTACAGCGCAATTCTCAGCGTCCACTTAACCGAATGAATCTCCTGATAGGTCGCCGCGAGCGCCACCACGCACGGCATGTTGAACGTGATTGCGAAGATAAAGGCCAGGGCCTCCGGCTTGGATATATTGGACAGCAGAATTTCGTTCAGATCAGAGGCCCGTGCACCGCCGCTCATTGCGGCGTTGAAAGCGCCCGAGAAGCTGCCGCCGGTAAAGAGCGCGCTGATGACGCCGAGTGCGCCCTCCTTCCCGACCGAGGAGGCGATGAAGGCCACAAAGAGCCGCCAGTTCAGGCCAAAGAGCCTGGTCAGCGGCTCGATGGCAGCGCCGAATCGATACAGAAGCGGCACGCTGTCCGCAGAAAAAGAATAGCTCAGCAGCCAGAAAACCGCACACACAAGCAGGACGACCTTGGTGACACGGATAAAGGTATCCTTTGTACGGCCAAGGACATAGCGGAGCAAAGCGCCCCATTTCGGCCTGTGATAAGGCGGAAGTTCCATGATCATGCCGCAGCGGTCCTGCTTCCTGACCAGCCCCCGGCCGAATATTCCGGCCGTGATCCGCATATGGAGCAGCATGGTCAACAGGATTGCGATGATGATTATGACTGCGCCTGAACCGAAGAACAGCGATGAAAGCATCGGGACCACGGCCCACGCGGCGCCGCAGGGAACCGACCACGCGAGCGCGATGGTCAGGACCTTCTGCCCCCAATTATCGATGACGCGAGTGCCCGCGGCACCTCCTATCGTGCAGCCGAAGCTGACAAGAAAAGGCATCACGGATTTGCCCTGAAGGCCAAGTTTCCCCATCGTATTGTCAAAGACATATGAAATTCTGGCCATGACCCCGGCCTCTTCCAGAAGGCCGAATACCAAGGTGACACCGAATACGAATCCGAGCATCTGAAAAATATAAGCCAGTGACTGGATCAAAACGGTACAGACAATCGCCACGATGAAATCCGGACATCCCACGGATTGAAGAGCGGCGCCTACCGGTGCCTTGAGCGTGGAAAACAGCCAGCCAAAGCCCATCAGCGGAAGAGCTGGAATAAAAGAGAGGATGAGTCCTGACAGAATCGTGAGGATAACGGCCGGTTTCCCCCAGATCCTGTGCGTATAGATTCGGTCCAACCTGCCGAGTACGACGTTCTGCTTTTTCTCTTGGACCGCATCGGAAAGAATTTCATCGATCCAGGCAAACTTCGCTCCTCCGGTTTCCACGGCCCCCTGTACCCCATTTCGGAATGCGTTGATTCTGGAGACCTCATTTTCATCCATCGTGTTTCTCAGCTTTGCGAGGACTACCGGGTCATTTTCCAGCGCCTTTGCGGCGAGCCACATAGAGGAGCAGCCCGGAATCAGGTCCCCGGGCATCCTTTGCTGAATCTCCGTATACCCTTCGATCTTCGCGTACCTCGCCGCAAGCCCCGAAGCGTTCAGCACCTTTTTCTCTTCGACCGCCCGTTCCAGCGCCTTATAAAAAGGAGCATAAGCTTTCTTGTCATTTGCGGAGAAGAGGACAGTCGGAACACCCAGTTTCTTTTCGATCCGAGCGGCATCGATTCTTTTCCCCCTGGCGGCAGAGACATCTGCCATGTTGAGAAGCAGGAGACAGGGTACCGTAATGCCCGCATAGTCGGCGACCATAAAAAGGCTTCGCTCCAGCTGGGAGCTGTCCGTCAGAATGCAGACCAGGTCAGCCTGACCCGATGCGATGAAATCCCTCGTGATGACCTCTTCGTCCGAGTTGGCCGACAGACTATAAGAACCCGGCAGGTCCGCGAGCTCATAATCTCTTCCATTATAGCTGAAAGAGCCTTCCTTCTTTTCGACTGTTTTCCCCGGCCAGTTTCCGACATGCTGATGCAGGCCGGTCAATGCATTAAAGAGTGTTGACTTTCCTGAATTCGGCTGTCCCAAAAGTGCAATGCATATCTTCCTTTTCATGCTCCCCCCTCCGTCACTTCTATTCCGCCGCATTCCACACGATTCAGGGCAATCATGGTATCTCTCGAGTAGACAAGGACCGGCCGGTTCTTATCGTTTTTGACGACATGCAGCCTGCATCCGGGTGTCAGGCCGATGGACGTGATCCGGCTGATGAAACGAGTGTCTCCATCCAGTTTCGCGACTACGGCGTCGCTGTTTTCCTTCAATTCACTTAACTTCATACGCCCTCCTTTTATCATCATGATCCCATCTCAATCAGCGGCCTTTTCAAAATCCAGCAGAGTGCAACCGGCAATCATAATAGCCGCACAGATTACCAGTATATTTATGATATTTTCAGATAAAAAGAGGCTGTTCATTTTTCCATTTTGTTTTGTCAGATCCCCGATTTCATCTTTTTTATTAGCTTATACTAACTATTATAGTAAGGATAACGCCAAAGGTCCATACCTTTCCAGGCAGCTTGCTCCGTTTCGGTTTTCAGCTTCGGATCAGGCAGCTTTCGGATCAGGCGGCCTCTCTCTGTGCCTTGACAAAGAGCGCTTCTCTCAAGAACTCCGATGCAAAAGATCAAAAAAGGCCTCAAGTCAAAATCCCGTCATTTCCTGCTGCATACAGCGCGAAAGGACGGGATCTTCTTTTGATTCTTTCCACAAAATGTGTGTAAAAACGAAATAATTGTGGATAAGTCCCGTAGAAGCATTCTTTTTCGCAGGAACTTATCCACAATATATAGGTCAATTGCCTTCCCTGACCGCAAGGGATGCCTGTCTTACTTCGCGGCCGTACTGCTCTCTGCCGGAGCGGCGGTGCTGCTCTCCGGCACCTCGCTCGTCTCCTCCTGCACCGTCGTCTTTACCTTGGACTCGATGTAGTCCAGCACCGCCATCGTGACGGCCTCGCTCTCGATCGTCTCCTTTCCGAACTCCTCGATCAGCTTATCCTTATTGTATTCCTTTCCTGTGATCTTCGTCGCATTCTCCGCGACCTTATTGATGAGATCATCATTCAGCTTGATGCCCTGATCCGCCGCGATCTTCTGGATGACGAAATACTGCTTTCCGTACTCCTCCCCCTGCGTCTCCATCTGCGTTCGGAAATCCTGGACGCTCGTTCCGTACATGTTCAGCATATCGGAGATCTTCATGCCGTACTTCTCGATCTGATCCAGCTGACTCCGGATCGCATAGGCCGTCGCGTACTTCTTCATGCTGTCAGAGAGCGTGATCTCGGACTTATCCACGATATCGGCGAGTGCCTTCTGCTGGATCTCCATATGGTAGTTATAATCGCTGCCCGCGACCATGCGCTCCTTCATCTGCGTCCGGAAGGCATCGACCGTCTCCGCCGTGGTCTCCTGATAATTCTTCACCCACTCATCCGTGAGCTCCGGCGTCTTCTCGACGCTGTTTATCTTGACCGAGAATTCCGCATCCTTTCCGGCGACATCCTTGTTCCGGTAGTCCTGCGGGAAGGTCACCTTCACCGTGACATCCTCTCCGCTCTTGTGCCCGATCAGCTGATCCTCAAAGCCCGGGATGAAGCTGTTTGAGCCAAGCTCCAGTTCATAGCCCTGTGCGGATCCGCCATCGAAGGTCTGACCGTCGATCTTTCCCTCGTAATCGATGTTGACGCTGTCTCCCTTTTCCGCGGGCGCGTCGACCTTGGTCTTATTGCCCTCCAGGATATAGCGGATCTGATCCTCTACCTCATCGTCCTTGACCTCTTCCCGCGGGCTCACCGTCACCTCAATCGTGCTGAGATCCGGGAGCTTGATCTTTCCCATCTTCGAGACCGCCGGGGCCTTCGGGACCTTTGTCTCCTCCAGCTTCTTCAGCTCCGGATCATCCTCGGAAACCTGTGCCGCGGAGGAAGACTCCGAGCCGGACTCGGAAGCGGAACCGGACTCCGCTGCCGCCGTGCTGGACTTTGCATCTCCCTTCTTCCCGCAGGCCGCTGCCATCATTGCAGCCGCAAAAAGAGCGGCGGCTAAAATCATCCTTTTCTTTCTCATCATTTCCCCTTCTCCTTTATTCTTTGTTGAAAGCGCAGAATGCCCGATAGGTATAGTAGACATCCAGCTTCGAGGTGATCTCAAAGGGCGCATGCATCGCGAGCACCGCGACTCCCAGGTCCACAGTGTCCACATCCATATTCCCCATGAACTGCGCGATGGTTCCTCCGCCTCCCTCATCGACCTTTCCGAGCTCCCCGGCCTGCCAGAGGACGCCGGCCTCCTCCATATAATGGATCATTCGGTACATGGTCTCCGCGGAGGCGTCATTGGAGCTGTACTTCCCGCGGCTTCCCGTGTATTTCGTGAGAACCGGACCGTGGTTCATACAGGAGCTGTTGTTCAGCTCAAAGACATCCGGGAAGCTCGGATCATAGGCCGCATTGACATCCGCGGAGAGGCAGAGCGAATTCCGAAGCACATCCCTCACCCTAATCCCCTCGCTCTCCGCGAGGTCCTCCATGTAATGAAGCAGGAAGTCCGAGGCCATGCCGGTATTTCCCGTGGATCCGATCTCCTCCTTATCCGTGAGATAGGTCACCGTCGTATACTCCGGCTTCTTCGCATCCAGCTCCGCCATGAGAGCCGTGTAGGCGCAGACCTTGTCATCCTGCCCGTAGGCTCCGATCATGGAGCGGTCCAGTCCGACATCGACGGCCTTCTGCGCGGGGACCATTGTGAGCTCCGCCCGGAGGAAGTCCTCCTCCGTGATGCCGTATCTCTCATTCAGAAGGGAGAGGACCTTCAGCTTAAAGGCCTCCTTCAGCTCGGAGTCCGGAATCGGAAGAGATCCCAGGAGGATATTGAGCTCCTCCCCCTTCAGCCCGTCCTTAAGGGGGCGCTCGTTCTGCTTCGCGGAGAGATGGGGCAGGAGATCCGTCACGACAAAGACCGGATCACCGGGCTCCTCTCCGAGCTTAATGTCCACATGGCTCCCATCCTTCCGCATCACTCTTCCGTGGAGAGCAAGCGGTGTCACCCCCCACTGATACTTCCGGATCCCACCGTAGTAATGCGTCTTAAAATAGGAGAGCTCCTCCTTCTCATAGAGCGGATTCGGCTTTAGGTCCAGCCTGGGTGAGTCAATGTGCGCGATGTTGAAGTGCACTCCTTCGGCAAGAGACTTCTGTCCGATCGTCGTGAGGATCAGATTCTTTCCCCGGTTCAGGAAGAAGAGCTTCGCGCCTGCCGGGTATTTTTTCCCGCGCTCAAAGGGCTGATAGCCCCTCTTCTTTGCGAGCTCCAAAGAAACATCGACACATTCTCTCTCGATCTTCGAGCGGTCCAGAAAGCTCTTATATCCCTCGGAAAACTTCTCCGCCTCCGAAAAATCACCGGGCCGCTCCATCCCGATATTTTGCTTTCTTCGGCAGAGCCTCTCCTCCAGCTTCTGTCCTTCTGTTTTTTCCATCTGAGTCACATCCTTCCTTAAACAAGATATCTATGCCGAAATGAGCGCCGAAGAGACCATAGCTCCTCCGCCTCCTTCGCTGCGGCTATATCCCGGGCCTCTTTGGCAGTCTACGTCCCGGCTGTGTCCTTTTTGTGAAAATCAGTGAATGATGCCGAAATCGCTGAGCGGCCAGTATCTCAGGTAGACCTTCGCGAGCATCTTCTCCTTCTTCACAAAGGGATACTCTCCCCAGTATCTGGCATCCGCAGAATTGTTCCGGTTATCCCCCAGCATATAGTAGCAGTCCTCCGGCACCGTGACGTCCACCTCCGGAAACTGGTTCCCGTCGCAGAGCATGGGCTCCGGAAGATAATTCTCCTCCTGCTCGACGCCGTTGATGTAGAGCGTTCCCACCGGAAGCTTCCCGCTGGAGGAGCTCACATTGATCTTATGGATCTTTGAGAGGTCCACCTCCCCGCTCCGCTTGATCTGGATGTGATCTCCCGGAAGGCCGATGACCCTCTTCACATAGTAGATCACCTGATTCTTGCTGTCCTCCTGTCCGCAGAGCGGGCATTTCCCCTCATCCGTCTCCCGGTAGCGATTGCCGCAGTTTCTGCACTGATAGCCGTAGACAAAGATCGCGACATCTCCCCGCTTCACTTCCCCGAAGTGATAGCTGAGACGGGAGCCGAAGACCCGGCTCCCCGCCATGATCGTATCCTCCATGGAGCCGGTCGGGATCGTGGAATTCGCTATCACGAAATTATTGAGAAGAAATGCCGCGACGCCGGCGATGAGAAGGATCTTCACCCACTCAAAAAGCTCCGCGAAAAAGCCGCCCTCTGTCTCTTCCTCTCTCCTTCTTCGGGATCCCTTCCTCCGCTTCTCCTTTTTCTCCGGGCTCTGCTCCCCGGCTTCCCCGGGCCCTTCTCTGTCCTCCGACCCCTCTTTCTCCGCGTCCTCTCCGGGAGCGCCTAAGCTCCTCCTGCTCTTAAGCTCTCGGAGAAGAGGCGGTACGGAAGCGCTCCCCGTATCTCCTCTCTCCTCAGAATCCGATCCGCTTCGCCCCGGATTCCCGAGCTCCTCTCTCTCTTCCTCGTCTTTTGCCATGCGTTCTCCTCTTAATCCTCCGCAGCGGAATCAGCATAGATCATGTCCTTTTCCTCTCCTGATACCGCTTCATGGACTCATGCTCCTTCCGGAGCTCCTCATAGAGTCTTCGCAGGCTCCAGCTCCGATTGCTCTCTGTCTCCGTACACTTATAATCCACCCGGAGCCCGAGAAGCCGGAGCGCGGAGAGGAAGTCCCCGAGCTCCGCCCCCGTAAAGCCGATCAGCTTCATAAGCTCCGCGTCCTCCGGCAGACCTTCCAGCTCCTCCTCTTTGGGCTGAAGCAGCTCGATATGGCGAAGCGCCGCAAGCGCTCCGATCTTTTGCTCCTTCTCCGCCTCTTTTCGATTGATATACAGAAGTTTTTTCTCCATACTGTCCCTAACGCTCTCTGAGCGCTCCTTCCCTCTCCTCTGTCTTCCCCTGATCCCTGCGGGAAGAGCCCGGATCCGCTGCACTCCTTCGCAGAGGCTCATGCTGATCCAGCCAGTCCTCCAGCATGGCGACGACCTCCCAGCGGATATCCTCATTCAGCGTTTCGTGGCGCTTTCCGGGATAGATGCGAAGCTTGAGATCATGATGCCCGCTCGCCTTCAAAAGAGCGTAGACCATGGCCGGCCCTATGCCGTATTCCCCGACCGGATCCGAGCCCCCCGAGAAAAGGAGGATGGGGATGTCCGGCATTTTCCGGAACCACTCCTCCCCGGAGATCTGTATCAGACCATAGAGCATATCACGATAGGCGCCGATCGTAAAGCTGGAGGAGAGCGGATCATCCTCATAGCTCAGACAGACCTCCGCCATACTGCAGCACCAGGCCCCGAGATTCACCGGGTCCTTGATGTGTCGGTTAAAGTAGCGGGAGAGCAGTCTCCCGTAGAGCTTCGCATCCGTATCCTCTCCGAAAAGCTTCGCCTGCGCCGTCATAAAGCGATAGACCGGGGCATAGAGGGGACTCGGTCCCGCCGTTCCGGAGAGGAGCAGCGCATCCGCCTCCCCCGGAAAGCGGACGCAGAAAAGTCTCGCGAGAAAGGAGCCCATGGAATGCCCGAAGAGGCAGAGCGGAAGACCCGGAAACCATTTGCGGACCTGCAGGATATTTCTCCGGATATCGTGGAGCATATAGTCCCAGCCCCGTTCCGGGCCGAAGGAGCCCTCCGCATTCGCGGATCTCCCATGCCCCTGCAGGTCGAGAAGCGTCACGATATAGCCCCGGGCACTCAGATGCTCGGCGAGGAAACGGTAACGGTCCGAGTGGCTCTGCATCCCGTGCAGGATGCACACAATCCCCCGCGCCCCGCATCTCTCCTCCCGGTAGAGCACCGAATAAATACTGCCGTTTCCATTGGCAGATTCTCTTCTCCAGACGCGCCGCTCCATCCTCTCCCCTCCTCTTATCTCTCAAGGCCTTCCCCTGAATTCCTTCAATGACATTCCTTCCAAATAGAAGCCCTGCCGCTTTTCCGCCCCGGCGGCAGGGATTTGCTCCTCTAAGCCGCCGGGCAGAGCAGTCAAGCTATTTTATCATCACAGCGCATAAATTACAAATCTCCCGAGAAAGCAGCGGCACATCTCCCCATTTTTGTGCTATCATGGGGAAAAGACGCAAAGGCAGTGCTTCGCTGCCCCTCCGCCGATTCTTAAAGGGGGTTTTTATGCCATTCTTTCTTCTTTTCATCCTTATCCTTTACATTGCCGTTTTTCTATGCATATCCATGCGGGTCGTGCCGAAGGGCAGAGTGCTGATCATCGAGCGCCTCGGCCGCTATCACGCATCCTGGCAGCCGGGAATCCATTTTCTTGCTCCCTTTATCGATCGTATCCGAGGGAAGATCAATCTGGAGGAGCAGAGCGCGAGTTTCCCACCTCAGACCTTCCGCACGGAGGATCATGCCTCGCTGCAGATCGACGCCGCCGTCTTCTTCCTCATCAGCGATCCGAAACGCTATACCTACAGCGTGGACGATCCGAACTCAGCGATCGAAAAGCTGACGACTGCGGCGCTCCGTGAGATCATAGCTTCTATGGACCGTGATACCGCTCTGCACTCCCGGGACGAGATTCAATCCCAGCTTTTCTCCCTTCTCAAAGACGGCGCCGATGTCCTGGGCATCCGGATCAGCCGCGTCGAGCTGAAGGATGTCTCCCGGGCGCCCGACAGCTTCACCTGGTAATAAAGGGATAGCGCATCTTTCCGTTTTTGTGCTATCATGATGCAGGAAAAGATCCGTCACTCCTCAGCCGTTTTTCCACTTTAAGGAGGTTTTTTATGCCATTTTTTATTGTCGTCATCCTTTTTATCCTCGCCATCGTTCTTCTATGCATTACCGTGCGGGTCGTGCCGGAGGCCAGGGCGCTGATCATCGAGCGCTTCGGAAGCTATCATGCGACCTGGCGCCCGGGGCTTCATTTTCTTATCCCCTTTATCGATCATGTCTCAAAGCACATCAATCTGAAGGAGCAGGTCGCGGATTTCCCTCCCCAGCCGGTCATTACGAAGGATAATGTCACCATGCGGATCGACTCCGTCGTCTTCTTCGTCATCACCGATCCAAAGCTCTATGCCTACGGCGTGGACAATCCGATCGCCGCGATCGAGAACCTGACCGCCACGACGCTTCGAAACATCATAGGCTCCATGGACCTCGATACCACTCTGACCTCCCGGGATGAGATCAACACCCAGATGCGCTCCCTCCTCGACGTCGCCACAGACCCCTGGGGCATCAAGGTAAACCGCGTCGAGCTGAAAAATATTCTCCCCCCGGACGCCATCCGGGAGGCGATGGAGAAGCAGATGAAGGCGGAGCGGGAGAAAAGAGAGGCCATAACCCTCGCGGAAGCGAAGAAGCAGTCCGCCGTCCTCACGGCAGAGGGAAATAAGCAGGCCGCCATCCTGAACGCCGAGGCGGATAAGCAAAAGACCATCCTCGCCGCAGAGGCGCAGAAGGAAAAGGAGATCCGTGAGGCCGAAGGACGCGCTCAGGCGATCCGAAGCGTCAAGGAGGCGGAGGCCGAGGGTATCCGCCTGATCCGGCAGGCCGGCGCGGACGACGCGGTCCTGAAGCTCCGGAGTCTTGAAGCCTTCGCCTCTGTCGCAAACGGACGGGCGACGAAGATCATTATCCCCTCTGACCTCCAGAATATGGGAGGACTTCTCGCAGGATTAAAGGAGACCTTGGACACTCCGATCCCGGAAAAGAATGATTAAGATCATATTCTTTGATATCGACGGCACCCTCCGTCCCTTTGAAACGGGAAGGATCCCGGACTCTGCAAAGCTCGCTATAAAAAGAGCGCAGAGGGCCGGGATCCTCTGCGCGATCGCGACCGGGCGCCACTGGATGGAGATCTACGGAGAGAGGCTCATAGAAGAGCTCTTTTTTGATGCCTATGTGACGCTGGACGGGGAATTCTGCTATGTCCTCCCCCATGCCCCGCGCTCTGCCGCACAGATCCCGCTCCGGGATCCTTCCTTTCGTTTCGATCTCCGGGCAGAGGAAAGGCTTGCCCCGGAAATGGATCCAAGGCTCGGAGATATCGTCCAGAAGATCCCTCTTCCGACGGAGCAGGTCATGGCTGTGCTCCGCCTCGCAGAGAGGGAGCGCTTCCCCGTTCTCATACAGGAGGAGCGCCGGATCTACGCCAATCTCGTAAACGAGGAGCTTCTCCGCTGTCTCTACGAGATCCGAAACGACATCGTCCCCCCCGTGCTCCCGATCCGAGAGGCCGCGGAAAATCCGGTCTATATGCTGATACCGGTCCTCTCCTACGAGGAATCTCTTAAGATCCCTCCCCTGATCCCGGACTGTCAGCTGGTCCGCTGGTCGGACGGAAGGTCCTTCGACCTTACGAAGAAGGGAATCAATAAGTCCTCCGGCATCGATGCGGTGCTCCGCCATCTCCGCCTCTCCCGCTCTGAAGCCGCTGCCATCGGAGACGGCTGGAACGATATCGACATGCTCTCCCGGGTCGGGCTCGGCATCGCGATGGGAAACGCGAAGCCGGAGTGCCGGGAGGCGGCCGATCGCATCTGTCCCCCTATCCTGGAGGACGGCCTCGCCCATGCGGTGGACTGGATCCTCCAAAGAAACCGGGAGGAGAGAGCGCAAAAAGAGGGCTGAAAGGAGAGGACGGATCAGGAAAGTGCTCTCTCCGTGAGCTCGTTTTGCTCCGATTTCAATGAGGCCTTTGCGGCATCCGGGTCGGAAAAGCCGATCAGGGAATCATCATTCGTGCTCCCGAGAAAGACAACGTCTCCGAGCGCGGAGAGCTTCTGATAACGGATGCTCCCCCCGGAATGGACGACCAGATCCTGAAAGCGGGCGAGCCCGTAGAAGGAGAACTGTCCCCCGTCCCTCGTCCGATAGTCGATCTCGATGAGATCATAGAGCGCGTTTTTTTCCTCCCCCTCGCTCGAAAGGAAGAGAGAAAGCGGCTTCCAGCCGAGCTCCTCATCCTGCCTCCTCCCATCCATCGTCATGGGGAAATATCCCTTTCGGATCTCCTCAAGAGCCTCCCGGTGGATCGCGGACAGAGTCTCCTCATCGAGGGAGGAGAGCTCGGAGAGACAGCTCTCCAGACCGCTCACCTTGTATTTCCGCATCTTTTCCTTCAGGCGGTAATCCTCGCTCTCTGCCCGGAGCGTCACACTGTCCCCGTTCTTAAGGCCGGAATCCGGGCTGAGCTCGAAGTGAATCCTATGTTCATCGACCTCCTCCGGAAAGCTCCCGAGCGTATACTCCGCCTTCCCCTCCCCGCTCACACCGGAAAAGTGAAGCTCGACATAATCAAAGGCGGATACCACAGGCCTTCTGAGGTCCCGGAAGATAACGCAGAAGGCGAGAAAGGCCGCGATGCAAAGCAGCGTGATCAGCCGCCTCTTCCATCTTCCGATCCGCATCCGTCTCTCGCGGCTTCGCACAAGCTCATCCCTCGCGCGAAGCTTCCCCCGCTCCGTGCCATAGGCGATATCCTCCGCCTCCTTTGCCGTGAGCTTATCTCCCTCCCGGACGATGAGCATCTTCTTTCCGCAGTACGGACAGAAAAGCTCCTCCTGCCCCTCCTCGACGCTCATCGCTGCCCCGCAGCTTGGACAAGTCAGATCGATCCTGTAGACTCCGCTCATTCTCCCTCCTTTTCTCCTCCGCCACCGGCCTGAGAGGCTCCGCTCTCTCTCCGGGATTCCCTTTTCTCCTTTTTCTTCCTCTCCTTCTCCCGCCTCTCCTTCTCTCTCTCCTCCTTGTCCTTTGCCGCCCTGCTCTCAAAGGCAGCGGCCTTATCGATCTGTCCCAGGCGGAGCATAAGCTCGGAGCGCTTCTTGAGCTCCTCCCTCTCATAGTCCCTGCCGAACTTCTCCATGAGCGTCGGCTGATCGGAGTAGAGATTCGTCCCAAGCCCGAGCCTCTCCCCCTCGATCTCCACACCGAGGGAGGCGAGCGTCGTCGGGAAATCGTCAAAGCTGCTGTACTCCCGCCTCTCCCTTCGCGCCGGGGCGATGGGCGCGTTGATATAGGCGGTGTAAACCCTCCGCACGTAGCTCTTCGGCACATCCTTACAGAAATCGTGATCCATCGTCGGATGATCCCCTGTGACAACGATCGTCGTATTCTCGTACCAGGGCTGTGCCTTCGCCCAGTTCACAAAATCTGCGAGCTGACGGGATGCACAGGCAAAGACATTGGCGTATTGATTTTTCCCAAACTCCCTCCTGCAAAGACGGCAGACATAGCCGTCCGGAAAATGCGTATCCACCGTGAGAAGCGTGAGGTTAAAGGGGCGGCCGTCCCGGGAAAGCCTGGAGAGCTCCTCCTTCGCATAGCTGTAGAGCTTCTCATCCTCAAAGCCCCAGTTCACCCAATAATCCGGGCGGAATTTCCCCTGCCGCTTCCAGTAGCTGTAATCCTTCACCGCATAGTCCCCATGGCTTTGAAAGTAGAGCCTGCGCCCGCCGAAATATCCGACGGAGCCAAGCAGAAAGCTCTGCTCATAGCCCTCCTCCTTCAGGATATCGCCCAGTGTCTGTACCCCGGGGAAAAAACTCTTCTGGCTGTCCATCGCATTCTTATCGATCGAAATCTTGAGCGGAAGCCCCGAGCTCATGGCAAAGATCGCCCCCATCGTCCAGGTCGAGCCCGGCATGCTGTAGGCCCCGTTCAGCTTCCCGTCTCCGCCGGAGAAGTCCTCATTCTCCTCCGCAAGCTCCGTGAGCTCCGGGATGCAGTTCATCGGAAAGGCTCCTCCGTGCGCTTCATCGGAAAAGCTCATCTCCGTGGACTCCATGTAGATATAGATGAGATTCCTCTTCTTCTCCGGAAAACGGAGCTCCACCGATCTCGGATCGACATAGTTTCTGTCGATAAAGTCGGAATGTGTAAACTGAGACACGAGGAAATCCCGAAGCCCGATCCCCTGCCAGCTGTCCCGAATCGAGAGAAGGAGAAAGAGGAGCGGAAAAAGAAAAAGAATGCGGCGCACAAAATAAAAGAGGAAAAAATTACGGCAGCGCCGGAAAAAAAGGAGGAAGAGCAAAAGGAGGAGGAGAGAGGGGAGAAGGGCAAAGAGAAGGTAGGAGCGAAGGAGGCCGCTGCTCGCCCCCTGCATCGGCGCCTTCAGATGATAGAGAATCTCCTCCACACTGAGCTCCGACCAGTTTGAGAGAAGCCAGCGGAGGCTGAAGTATAAAAGCGAGCTCAGGAAAAGGGAGAGAAGCAGTAAAAGTCTCCGGATATAGCCCGGCAGAAAGATAAGCCGCCAAAACCATCCCGGAAGCTCCGTCTCTCCTCCCCTCCTCTCTGAGATCCAGTCCTCTTCCCTTCTCATCCCTCTCCCTCCAATCCTTCCGTAAATCTATCCGGGCGGCAAGACAAAGACCCGCCCCGGAAGAGCTCAGCTCCTCCGGGGCGGGTCTTCCGTCGTTTTCCGTAATACGGCTCCGCATCAGTTCGTGCTCAATGCCGTTCTCTCTCGTCCCTCTTCCGGACGCGGATCGCTTTTAAGAAGGGAGCGTTCATAAGGAAGTGGAAGCGCTCCAGCGCATCCAGCGCGTTCTGCCAGGACTCCTGAGCCGCCACCGTTTTATCGGAAAGCGTCAGGAGATAGGCGAGGCGGGAGTTCGGAAGCCTCGTGGACAGCGGGAACATATGCGTCAGGATCGCGCGGCGCTCCTTCTTCGAGAGGACAAAGCCCTGCTTCGCCGCATTCTCCACCGCATCCTCGCCGTGATAGAAACAGTACCACCTCCCGTCATGGCTTGTACCGTCGTCCTTGTGATAATCCACCATGCAAAAATCATGGAGCAGTCCCACATAGGCGGCACTCCTCCGATCCACTCCGAAGCGCGGGGCAAGGCGGTAGGCCATATAGGCGACCCGCACGCTGTGATCGTAGGTATTGGTGCTCCCGTGTCTTGGCAGATCCTTCAGCTTCATATACTCCGGATTTCGAGTGATCTCCCGGAATTGCTCTGCAAAGCGCAGGGCCTCATCAGATAATATCATTGGATTCATCCTTTCTTTCAGCGGATGGACTTTTGTCTTTATGCACCGCGGGAAATAAAAGCGGCGGATTGTGAATACTGTTTTTCCAAAAATGCAAGCCCAATATACCCGATTCAAGGCCCGAAAGCAAGGATTTTCTCAAAAAACACAGTCAAGCTTAAGATTTTTTATCTTCCTCCCCGGACAAATATTTTTTTAAAGTCGCCCTGACGGCGCCTCTCCCCCGAAGCTCCTCCCGAAAATACCCCTCGATCTTTTCCCCGATTCCCGCCCGGTAGAGATCGATCCCGAAGATATTTTCATTGGCCAGGATCGGGCGGAGCCGATCCGCGGCGGAATCCGGCTCTCCGAGCCGAATCCCGGAGAGAGCCTCCGTGAGGCTTTGAAGCATCGGATCCGGTGAGCGCTCGAAGCTCCTCCCCTCATCGTCCACCGCGAGAAGATAACGGAGCCAGCCCGCGATTGCGAGCGGGATCCCCAGGAGCCGATCCGCGCTTTTATAGCGCGCCACATAGGCCTTGATCGTCTCACCATAGCGGATCCCGACCTTCTGCGAGCTGTCCGTCGCAATTCTCTGCGGCGTATCCGGCATATAGGGATTCGGAATCCGTATCGAGAGGAGCTCCGAGAGGAAGGCCCGCGGAGACAGAATCCCCGGATCCGTCACGACAGGAAGCCCCTCTGTCTCTCCGATCCTCTCCACGAGCGCCCGGAGCTCCCTGTCCTTCATCTCATCCGAGATCCGCCGGTAGCCGAGAAGACAGCCGTAGACCGCGAGCGCTGTGTGAAGCGGGTTTAAGCAGGTCGTGACCTTCATCCGCTCCACCCGGTTCACGGTATCTCTGTCCGTCATATAGACCCCGGCCTTTTCCAGCGGCGGGCGCCCATTCGGGAAGCGATCCTCAATCACCAGATACTGTGGCCCCTCCGCATTGACAAAAGGCGCAATATAGGTTCCTTTTCCGGTGACGAGAATCTCCATATCCTCGATGCCGAGCTCCGAAAGCTTCTCCGCCACAGCTTCCGCGGGCCTTGGGGTGATCTTGTCGATCATCGTCCAGGGGAAGGATACCTCGCTCTCTTCCTCAAGATAATGAAGGAAGTCCTCCGGGAGAAAGCCCCTCTGTCTCCATTCCTCCGCCACGGTGAGGACGGAGGAGCGAAGCTTTTCCCCGTTTTTCGAGCAGTTATCCATCGAGACGAGCGCGATCGGCCCCGCGGCGCTCCGGAAGCGCTCATAGAGAAGAGCCGTGAGGATCGCCATCACAGAGAGCGGCTTCTCCGGCCCCCTCTCGAGATCCTCCCGCACGAAAGGAAGGAAGCTCCCGTCGGCGCCTCTCAGGGCATAGCCCTTTTCCGTGATCGTGAGAGAAGCGATCTGAAGCTCCCGGCTCCGGAAGATCTCCCTCAGCCTCTCCCATCCCCCGCCCTCCGCCTTCACGGCCTCTGCGAGAGAGGCGATGACTCTTTTCTCGAGGCTCCCGTCCGGATTCAAGGTCACGGAGAGGAGCAGATTATCATGAGGACGGTAGATCCTGTCCACGAGATCGAAGTCGAAGCTCTCCGCGCAGCTGATCCCCCGGTCCAGCTCCCCCTCGTTTAAAAGCGTATCTGCTATGCCGCCGATAAAGATCCGGAAAATATTTCCGATCCCAAAATGCACCCAGCGGGGCGCCGCTATACTTTTCCTCCTGACAGAGGAGATATCATAGGAAGGAAGACGCACGCCGATCCTCTCCCAGGACTCTCTGTCTCTCAATCCCTCTTCCCTAAGCTTCATAGCTCCATCAAATCCTTTCAAAAACCGAAAAGGGCAAGGCCCTCCCCTCTCCTTCTCAGCCCTGCCGGTCCTTTGCAATCGCCTCCCAGAGTCCCTCGAGATAGCAGGCTCCGAGCGCCCTGTCATAGAGCCCGTAGCCCGGCATGGCCTTCTCCCCCCAGATCATGCGCCCGTGGTCCGGCCGGATGATTCCGTCAAAGCCGCTTTCATAGAGCTTTCGCATGATAAGATAGAGATCCATGGAACCATCGGAGGAGAGGTGGGCCGCCTCCTCGAAATCCCTCGGGGAATTGAATTTCAGATTTCTGACATGGGCAAAGGGAATCCTGCCCCGCGCTGCCTCTATGATGTCCAGAATCTCCCCCTGCTGCTGCTTGGAGCCCAGAGAGCCCGTGCACAGCGTGAGCCCGTTATAGGGTCTGTCCACCGCTTTGAGAAGGCGCTCGATCTGCTCCCTTCCGGTGACAATGCGGGGGAGTCCGAAAATCGGCCAGGCCGGATCATCCGGGTGAATCCCCATCCGGATATCATAGCGCTCACAGACCGGGCCGATCGCCCTGAGGAAGTAGATGAGATTCTGAAAAAGCTTCTCCTCATCGATATCACGGTATTTCCGAAAGAGCTCCTGAAGCCTGTCCAGGCGCTCCGGCTCCCAGCCCGGCATCACAAAGCCGCCGGACATGGCCTCCACGGACTCCTTCATATGATCCGGGTCCAGGCGGTCGACGGTATCCTGATTGTAAGCGAGGACTGTGGAGCCGTCCGGCCGGATTCTCGCAAGCTCCGTCCGGGTCCAGTCGAAAACCGGCATGAAATTATAGCAGACGACACGGATCCCGGCCTTTCCGAGATTCTCAAGTGTCCCGATATAATTTTCGATATGCTCCTCTCTCCGTCCCGCCCCGGTCTTGATATCGTCACTGATATTTACCGACTCGATCGCCGAAATCTCGAGACCGGCCTCCTCCACGATCCTTTTGAGCTCCCTGATCTCAGACTCCGTCCAGAGCTCCCCCGCCTGCTTCTGATAGAGGGTCGTGACAACGCCCCGGACCCCCGGAATCTGCCGGATCTGCTCCAGTGTCACGGTATCATAGCCCGGCCCGTACCAACGAAGTGTCATCCGCATCCCTTATCCCTCCCGCCTCTCTATATTATTACAGCATAAAAGCGCCGTTTTATGCCATTGGTAGCGCTTACACAACTACTCTAGCATTTCAGCCCGGCGCTGTCAATCTCCGCTTTTACATTGCCCAGCGGAGGATATGATTCTTGATTTTCTCGAAGATCGTCATGACGATGATGAGGATAAAGACCATGAAGAGGAAGCCGCCCCAGACATTCTCATAGATTCCCAGCGTGGAGTATCTCTTCACATAAAAGCCCAGTCCATACTGCGCGCCGTACATCTCCGCATAGACCAGCATGACGAAGGAGCTCCTCAGAGAATTGACAAAGCCCGCGAGAATGGCGGGACTCGCCGCGGGCAGAATCACCCGGATAAAGCGCTTCCAGCCCCGGAGCTCCAGTGTAGCCGCATTGCCCAGATAGCGCTTGTCGATCGTCTGGATGCCGGTGATCGTGGCGAAGAGAGTCGCCCAGACGCAGCCATAGACGATCATAATGATGGAGGCCCACCACATGCTGGGAGAGAGCAGCACCACAAAGGGAGAAAGCAGGATGGAGGGGACGCAGCTGAAGGCGTAGACGATCGGATAGAGCACCTTCCGAAGCTTCTCATGAAGCCCCATCAGAAAGCCGATCCCCAGTGCGAGGACGAGCGTGATCAGGATGGACGGGGCGAGAAGCTGAAAGGAGGAGGCGACATTGATGAGCGCATTCTGCCTGTTGTCGTAGAAGGCCTTTCCGATCAGCCCGATATTGGGAAACATCATGGGGCTGATCAGCTTTCGGTCCGAAATATACTTATAGCTTAATACCATCAAAAGGATGATGAGAGCCGTGATCCAGTAATCCTTGAAAAAATTTTTCAGTTTTTTCATTTCCCCCCTCCCCTCAAGCTTCTGTAAAGCCTTTATCTTTGGCTTTGATTATTTCGGCATGGAGCTTTCCTTCACGTCCGTATTATACTTTTCGTAGAACTTCTGCGCGCTCTCATAGAAGTCCGGATCCTCGCTCCCCCACTTTTTCTGCGCCTCATCCAGCGCCTGCTTGTAGAGATCGTTATAGATCCGGTCCTCCAGCTTGACGGAGGGATCGACATTCTCCAGTCCCCCGACCGCCTTCATGTAGTAGTAATTGTCGAAGACGACATTCTTCAGGGTATCCGGATTGATGCGGTAGTGCTCGTTCAGGAGGTAGGCCTCGACATATTCCTGTTTTGTGTTCAGCTGCTTCATCATAAGCTGAACGGTCTCCTCCCGGTGATTCTGGAAATAATCCTGCGCCCGGATCAAGGCCTCGTTCAAAAGCTTCACCGTCGTCGGATTCTTCTTCACCCAGGAATCCCTCGCGACCATGCGGCAGCAGGAATAATTCGGCGTGACATCGGAGCAGTACGTAACGATCTTAATTCCCTTCGTATTCAGCACCTGGTACATCGTCCCTGTGCCGATGGTGGCATAGTCGACCTCCCCCTTCAGGACCGCCTGGATGGCATCCTCGCTGGAAAGTCCGTCGACAAAGGTAATTTCCTTCTTAAGATCATGTCCCTCCTCCAAAAGCTCATGGAAGAGCGCGTAGCGGGAGATCGTATCCCCGACCTTCTTTCCGAGGAAGGACTCCGGACCATTGTATTCCGTCCCCTCCTTCGCGATGACCGGCATGCAGCCCGTGAGCATATGCCCTCCGATGACTGCCATATCGTTTCCCGCCATAATCATCTTGATCGGAGTCCAGGTTCCGGAGTTGGAAGCGATGTCGACCTGTCCCGTCGTAACCGCCTCGAGCTGTCCGTCATCAAGCGGAACCTCATTGACCGTGAGGCCGACCTCATCGAAATAGCCCTCTGCCTTTGCGATGCTGACGAGCACATTTCCACTCATCCCCTGCGCCCAGGTGATTACCGCGCTCTCCGGCTGATCCCCCGTGCTGAGCGTCCGTTCCGCCTCGGGGTAGCTTCCCTTCTCCGTCTCTCCGCTCCCCGACTCCTCCGCTGCCTCCGTCTTTGATCCCTCCTCGGATTTCGATTCCGCCTCTGCCCTGGACTCTTCGGCCTTCACTGTCCCGGACTCACCGGACGCCGCCGTCTTTTCCGAAGATCCGCAGGCAGAGAAAAGAAGCGCCGCTGCCATTGCGATAAGCAAAAACTTTCTTTTCATCCTTTCCTCCCTTTTTAATATCCCGGATTTTCCATTTTGATATCTCGGATTCTTCATTAGAATCCCAGATCTTTCTTTTCAATGCGGGAAAGCGCCGATCCCATCCGAAAATACTGTATTCACGAACGTACTGCCCCAAAAATATGCAAAGGAGCGGCGCTTTATGAATGATGCTATATCCTTGTCTCGACATCCCGATTGATGCTCCGAATCAGCTTGTGCCGGCGTGATAGAAGCTCCGGATCCTCAAACTGCGTCTCCCGGGAAGCGCGCTGTCCGATCTCGACCTTTTCATCATAAATGATATGACTCGGGCTCTGCCCAAAGACGAGGATGCGATTAGCCAAAAGCAATGCCTCATCCACATCGTGAGTGACAAAGACGACCGTCTTTTTCACCTCCTCCTTATCCCAGAGCGAGAGGATCAGGTCCTGAAGTCTCGCCCTCGTCACCGCGTCCAGAGCGCCGAAGGGCTCATCCATCAAAAGCACCGGCGGATCGACGCTCAGGGACCTCGCGATCGCGCAGCGCTGCTTCATGCCGCCGGAGAGCTCCTTGGGAAGCTTGTTGAATACCGCCCTGTCCAGTCCCACTTTCTCAAGCATATCGCCCGCGATCTCTCTGAGCTCCGCCTTTTTTCTCTTCGGGTATTTCTGCCTGAGCGCAAGGAGAATATTCTCTCCCGCACTCATCCAGGGGAAAAGCCCGTAGTCCTGGAAGACCACGCTTCGGTCCAGGCTCGCTCCCCGGATCTCCACCCCATCTATATCAAGGCTCCCTCTCTCCGCGTGTTCCAGTCCCGCGAGCAGTCGGAGAAAGGTACTCTTTCCGCAGCCGGACTGTCCCAGAAGACAGACGAATTCCCCCGCCTCTATCGTGAGGCTGATATCCTTTAAAATCCATTTCTCCGGCGAAGCCGGATAGGAGAAGGAGAGATCACAAATCTTAATTTCTTTCATGGATATATCCCTTCCTCTTGCTTTTTCGCTGTCTTCTCTCTTCGGCTGTACCGCTCCTCCTTCGTCTTTCAGTCTAAAACCGAGAAGGCCGCCCGGAAATCGGCGAGCAGATCCTCTTTGTTCTCCAGACCGGCGGAGACCCGGATCAGAGCATCCGTGATCCCCTCTCTCTCCCTCTCCTCCGCGGGGACAGCACCATGCGTCATGCTGGCGGCATGCTCCACGAGGGTCCCCGGATCCCCCAGACTCACCGCAATCGATGGGATCGTGAAGGAGTTGAGCAGCTTTTTACAGGAATCAAAGGCCTTCATGCCATGAATCCCGTCCTTTAACTCAAAGGCGAGGATTCCTCCGTAATTCCCCTTCATCATCCTCTCCGCAAGCGCATGCTGCGGACTGGACGAAAGGCCCGGATAATACACCCTTTTTACATGGGGACTTCCCTCCAGGAAGGAAGCGATCGCAAATCCGTTCTCACAGTGCCTCTGCATCCGGAGCTCCATGGTCTGCATCCCGCGGAGAACCAGATAGGAATTAAAGGGGCTCGGCGTCGTCCCGAGAAGCTTGGTGGTGATGCCGGAGCGGATCGGGTCCAGCTCCTCCTTGGCGCCGATAATGGCTCCGCCGATCGCATCCCCGTGTCCGTTGATATATTTCGTAGTGCTGTGAACCACGAGATCCGCGCCGAGCGAGAGCGGACGGATCTCAGGAGGCGGCGTAAAGGTATTGTCCACCACTACCTTTATCCCCCTGTCGTGGGCAATGCGGCTGATCTCCTGAATATCGCTGAGCTCCATCATGGGATTCGACATGCTCTCAAAATAGATCAGCTTCGTATTCTCCTTTATCCCCCCGGCGACCGCTTCGAGATCCGAGAAGTCCGCGCTCGTCATCTCGATATTGAATTTACTGAGATTCTCCCGGAACACATGCTCCGTGCAGCTGTAGATGCATCTCCCCCGGAGGATATGATCCCCGGCCTTCGCATAGGCGAGCAGCGCTCCCCCGACAGCTCCCATGCCGGAGGCCGTGGCGATGGCAGCCTCCCCGCCCTCTAAAATCGAGAGCTTCTGCTCCAGCGCCGCCGTCGTAGGATTCCCTCCTCTGGTATAGGCGTAGCCCGCTCTCTCTCCGGAGAAGATCTCTCCTCCCTCTTCCGCCGTGTCAAAGCAAAATGTCGAGGTCTGATAGATCGGCGTCGCAAGGGCCCCGTAGCTCGGATCCGGCTCCTGCCCCGCGTGAATCATTCCCGTGCCAAAACCAAGTTTCGAAAAATCAAGCTTTCTCTTCAAATCTTCCTCCTTTGTCCCGTCCGTGCCCAAAAGGGCGCTGCTTTCCCATCCGTACCCATTTTCAGAACCCACCTTCTCCATCCTCGAGAATCGGCGGAGACGCGGAAATTTTCCCGCATTTCTTCGGATTCTAAAGTAGGACAGCGGGACTGTCCAATCATTTAACACGATATCCTTCCGTGTCTTATTCTGATTTCCGATAAATCGAAGTCCCCTCCTTTCCATTCCGTTTCTGGCCTTTCGGAACCCGGACGGCCTCTTTCGCTATGACAGCAGGGCA
>NZ_KI273099.1:123512-130210 GCF_000469565.1 Oribacterium sp. oral taxon 078 str. F0263
TCTTTCGCTATGACAGCAGGGCAAAGAGCTGCGTCCGCTTTCCGGGGCAGCTCTATCCCTCCTTATCTTTCCCGGGGCGTTCGCATCTTCCTCTTCCCCCGGGGCATTCCCTTCCATCCGGAGGAAGCCATGAATCCATCCAAACGCAAAGCTCGATTCCGCATGGCTCCCTCCCCGGGATTATGCTATAATTTCCCTATGAATAAGCTGATTCGGCCCGGAGAGACCCTCCGGGTCATAAAAGAGAATAATTTTCAATTCCAAAAAAGATTCGGTCAGAATTTTCTGATCGATGAAAGCGTGCTCCGGGACATTCTCACTGCCTCTGAAATCACGCGGGAGGACTGTGTGCTGGAGATCGGGCCCGGCATCGGGACGCTGACTCAGGCTCTCTGCGAATCCGCGCGGAGGGTCATCGCGGTAGAGCTGGACAAAAAGCTGATCCCGATCCTCGAAGAGAATCTGAGTGCCTATGACAATCTCCGCCTGATTCAGGGCGATGCGCTCCGCCTGGATCTCATAAGGCTCATCGGGGAGGAAAATGACGGACAGCCCATCAAGGTGGCTGCGAATCTGCCCTACTATATCACAAGCCCGATCCTCTTCTCCCTTCTCGAAAGCCGCGCCCCCATCCGCTCCATCACGATCATGGTGCAAAGAGAGGTCGCCGAGCGAATGCGCGCCCTCCCCGGCACAAAGAGCTACGGGGCGCTCTCCCTCGCCGTGCAGTATTATGCGGATATCGAGCTCGTCCGCCAAGTGGCGCCCGGCTGCTTTCTGCCCCGTCCCAATGTGGGCTCCGCTGTCGTCAGGCTGATACTCAAAAACGAGACCCCGGAAAATCCGGAGGAAGAGGCCTTCCTCTTCCGTCTCATCCGAGCCGCCTTCGCCACCCGGAGAAAGACCTTGGCAAATGCCCTCTCGGGAGGGCTCTCCCTCCCAAAGGAAAGGACAGAGGAAGCTCTCAGAGAGCTGGGGCTTTCGGAAAATATCCGCGGGGAGGCCCTGAGCCTTTCGCAGTTCTCCGCTCTCTCAGCTCTGCTCCGCGGGAAATAAGGATCCTCCTTGGGGGAAAATCGTGATCCCCCTCCCGCATAATTCCCGCGGACTTTCTCCTCCCTCCCGGGGGGCTATTCTCCGCCTCTCACAGAGCCGCCTCCCGCAAAATCTCTTTATGGGATGCCTACGGGCTCAGCGTCTCCCCCGTCTTAAGTGCCGCTATGAACGCATTATTCTCCGCCTTAAATCTCGCCTCCGCCTCGCTCCTTGCGATCACAGTCCGATTCTTCCCGGAGGGATCCCCAAGTGTGATGGTCCCCGCATTATAAGAGAAGATACAGCGGTAATCCTCCCCCTCCCGGATCAGGACGGGGACTCCCTTTCCCACATAATAAAGCACGCTTCCGAGATCGACCCCGTAGGCATTCAGAAGCAGAAAGCCATCGCAGCGCTCCATATTCTCAAGGCTCGGAATCTGCGCTATCAGCTCCTCCGGCGAAAGCTTCGGATTCTTTAAATTGACCGCATTCGCCTTATCCGTCCGATTCCAGAGCATTCTCCCGCTTTCATCCAGGATATAGCCGTAATCCTCATAGACCTGCTCCCAGGCTCCCTGCATGGTGCGGCTCGAGCCTCGGAAATGCCCCAGCGAATACGCGAGGAAAAGCGGTTCCCTGCCCTTTGCCTCCGGAATATTCAAATCGATGCTCGAGGACTTCTCTAAAGAGAAGCTTTTCGGAGAATAGCACTTCACCGTCTTCCCCCCGATGTCCGAAATCCCATAGTACCAGCACTTCTGAAGAGTCGGATCCTGCAGATTTTCCGCACTCACCGCGGCGGAATCCAGATTCTGCTTACTGGAAATGATGCTGTCACTTCCCGCAAGCCGGAACTCCCCTCCGTCCAGACGATATTCGTCAAAGCGCACCCGATCCTCGCTCACTTCCGCATTTCCATAATAAATTCCGTCCTTTTGATAACGGCTTTTCTCCTTGAGATCCGGGCCGGCGATCCTCAGCTCGGAAACCGCGACCTCATGCTGAGGCGTAAAGGCCCCCGTGACATTGGGATCCGTCAGACCGTAAATCAGATCCTCACCGATAAAGCCCAGGACTCTGAGCTTTCTCCCGCTCTCCGTAAGCTCCAGACTTTTGTCATCCGAGAGATCCACGAAGCTGATCCGCTCCGATTCATAGGGCCCCTCCTCCCCGCTGCTGTCCTGATAGGCGATGTAACGCCCGCTTTGGGAGGCCGCAAATTCGGAATTCTCGAGATTCCCGGCTACAGTGACCAGCTCAAAGCTCGTCGTATCCACCCCATAGACATTACCGTCGTAGTAGAAATAGAACATCCGGTTCGGGCTCAGATAGGAGAGCTTCTGGATATCCTCCTCCAGGACCTCATAGCCCTCCGGAAGCGGCAGGAAAAAGTTCTCCACCACAGTATTCTCGGAATTGTCATAGGTATAATAGAGGATTCCGCAGCTCCCCTCGTGACGGCCGCGGTTAAAATAGCCGTAGACGAGGAAGTCTACGTCCCCGTTATTCTTGACTCCGAGGATCTTGATCCCGTGTGCCTTATAGCCCGCGCGGAGCGCCTTGTCCTCCTCGGAGAGATAAGAGAAAATGCGAACGCAGCTCTTTGCCCTGCTGTCATAGCGAAAGAGGCCGTCCGGGCTCCGAAAGGCCAGAAACTGAGTGGAATCCGACTGCTTCGCATAGAGCCGGGAGGAGCTCTCAATCCCGACGAGAAGCTTCCCTCCCCGGAAGCGAAAGTCCGCGCTCTCAAACTCCTCCTCCGTCCTTCTGTCATAGTCCATGAGGAAGATTCTCTGCGGATCATAGCGGAAGACAAAATTGTCCTCATTCATGAATTTCCGCACATTTCCGTCCCTGTCATTGCAAAAGCTCGCGTAGCGGATCTGCACCTCCCCCATATCCCCGGAGAGCTCCTTGAGACAGATTTCCGGCTGTCCGTCCTGCTGCATTCCGCTGTCTCCCCAGGTGATCTGATTGAAGCTGGAGTGCAGGCTCACATGGGCAAGCGTCGATTCATCCGCCGTGTCATCACTTTCCAGATAGACGCTCAGCGCCCTGGCATCATTCTTTGAAAAGGTCTTTCTGGTGAAATCCTCCGCGATCTCCAGCATCTGCGGAGAAAAGTCCTTATCCGTCCAAAGGATTCTCGTATAATAATTGACTCTCTTCTCCCCCAGGTCCAGGCTGAGCCGAAGAAGATACTCTCTGTCCTTTTCGATGAGATTCTGAATCGGGATCTCAATCCTGGTCTTCTCTCCATCCTCCGTGATATCCTTCACCGTCCCGTTTTCGATGAGCTTTGAAAGGTCCAGAGAGCGGATCTCATACTGAACAGAAACTACTTTTCCGTTCATTTCCAGTGCGCTCAAACTCAATTTACGATCTTCCGGCAGCACTGTCAGACAGTCGCGCGCGGTTTTATTTCCCATATCCTGCGTATAGCCGTGCATGGGATTGATGCGAATCCCCCCCGACTCCGCAAAGAGCACCGGCAGCTCTGCCTCTCCCATGACGGAATAGACCCGGTTGGAGAGCTCCACCGCTCGATAGGAGAGGGTAAAGTATATGACAAGAGCGGCAAGAAATATGCCGATCATCAAAATCGCTCTTTGAAGACTGCTCTTTAACCTTTTCTTCACTGCTCTTTCTCTCTGTAGCCAAGCGCCTGCTCAAGCGCAAGCTTCTCCTCCGCGCCGAGCTCCACCCCCGTCGTACCGACATCTACATCCTTGATATAGAGAAAGCATCCCTCCCGGGAGTGCACCGAATTTATCACAAAGCCCGTGTTCGTATAATCCAGCATGGCGATCGCAAAGGACATATTCCCTCCCATTCCGCCAAACGCATTATATTTCACGATGCCGAATTTCTGAAAGGAGGCCCGGATATTCCGATTTACAATCCGGAGCATATCCTTTATATTTTCCTTCTCCTCCTCCAGCCGCTCCACGTGACTCTGAAGATCCACGAAATAATCCTCCAGAGTCTCCGCGTCCTTCCCGCGCATAAAATAATCATACTGCCGGTAGAGCTGCTTGTAGCGCTGATTCGCCTGAAGCCCCAGTATAAAGGCGGCAAGCGCCAGGATCAGGGAAAACAGGAGTCCTCCCGCCACGAGATGATTGATAGCTGGCATCTCTTTTCTTCCATCCTTTCATGGTAATTTGATTCGGACAAAAAAGCGGATTCCGCATGGCTCCGCCACAGAGCTTCCGCCATGGCGCTCCCTGCTTCGTCCTCTCGCGGGACTTAGCCCCCTTTTACGCTGATAAAGAGGTCCCTCATAAAGTTCTGTCCCTTCTTCTCTCACGCATGCTCATCGCAGAGCCGGACTTTTGATGCCGGAATCCTCTCCAAATCATATCTTTAAGAGAGAGGAGATCCGCTCCAGATCCTCCGGAGAGTAATATTCTATCTCAAGTCTTCCCCTTTTCCCATCCCGGGAAACGATAGATACCTTTGTCCCAAGCCTGGACTTCATCCTCTTTTCCAGCTCCCGGCAGGCCAAAAGAAGCTGCTCCCGCTCCCTTTCCTCTTCGCTTCCCTTCTTCTCCTTCTTTCGGCCCCGCCCTTCCCGGGCCAGGCCCTCGATTTCCCGTACGGAAAGCTCCTCTCTCGCGCAGCGCTCCGAGATCTTCCTCCGAAGCGCGCTGTCTCCGATCCCAAGGAGCGCCCTCGCATGCCCCTGACTCAGCTTTCCCTCCCGGAGCAGAGACAGAATCTCGGGCTCCAGCTTCAAAAGCCGCAGACTGTTGGTGATCGTGGAGCGGTTTTTTGAGACCCGGGACGCAAGCTCCTCCTGCGTGAGCCCGTATTCCGTGAGAAGACTCTGATAAGCCATCGCCTCCTCCACGGGATTCAGATCCGACCTTTGGATATTTTCAATGATGGAAATCTCCTTCGCCGTCTTCTCATCGAAGTCCCGGACGATCACCGGAAGCTCAGAAAGCCCCGCGAGCTTCGCCGCCCTCCATCTCCGCTCCCCGGCAACGATCTCATAGAGCGGTCCCTGTTTTTTCACGATCAATGGCTGAATCACGCCGTAGAGCCGGATGGACTCCGCAAGCTCCTGGAGCTTTTCCTCGTCAAAATCCTTCCTGGGCTGGTTCCGGTTCGGCTGGATCAACCCGATCCGAACAAGCTGCTCCTTCTCTCCCGCCTTTTTCTCTCCGTCTTCTCTCTCTGCTCTCCCCGCGTTTTTCGTCACTCCCTCCGCATGGGCCGAAGCTCTGGATGAGGATGGGCCGAAAATCGCGTCCAGACCCTTTCCAAGTCTCTCCTTCGCCATCCCTATTCCTCCCTGTTCATCACTTCCACCGCAAGCTTCCGATAGCTCTCCGCTCCACTGGAGGCAGAGTCATAGGCAGTGATCGGAAGTCCATGACTCGGTGCCTCCGCAAGACGCACGTTCCTCGGAATCATACTCTGGAAGATATTCCCCCGAAAATTCTTCCGCACCGTCTTAACCACCTCCTGAGAGAGACGAATTCTCCCATCATACATCGTAAAGACAATTCCCTCGATCAAAAGAGAGGGATTCAGCGCCTCCTGCACGATCTCTATACTGCTTAAAACCTGTCTCAGGCCCTCCAGGGCATAGTATTCACACTGAATCGGAATCAGAACGGTATCCGCCGCGCTCAGAGCATTTACAGTGATTGTCCCAAGGCTCGGAGGACAGTCGATGAGGAGATATTCATATTTCTCCCGGAGGGGCCGCAGTGCTCCCCGAAGGATCAGATTTTTATTCTCCACATCAGCGAGCTCCGCATCGCACGCGGCAAGGCTCATATCTGCCGGAATCAGGTCGAGATTTTCCATCCAATCCCGAAGGATCGTCTCCTCAATTCCGGAATTTCCCGTAATTACATCATAGATTGAGCTTTGGATCTCGCTCCTCTCCACCCCCAGGCCGCTGCTCGCGTTCCCCTGAGGGTCGAAATCCAGAAGAAGAACCCTCTGACCGGCCTCCGCGAGCGTCGCGGCGAGATTCACGGCAGTCGTCGTCTTACCCACCCCGCCCTTCTGATTTGTGATCGCGATAATTCGTCCCATGATACCGCACCTCCCGGCCGCCTCCCCCTTCTATGTTTCACGTGAAACATTTTACCCCATGAGGAATGCTGTGTCAAACAAACGGAGGAGCGGTAAAGCGCGAATCTATTGTCAGAAAAAGCAAAAAAGATATCCCCCGGATGTTGTCTCCGTAGCTCTTATTGCTCTTATTGGAGCTCCGCGCTCCGACGCTGCATCGAGCTTCCCTCCCGGTCGCGGCCGGCTCTTTTCTAACGATATATTTGGGCTTGGCCGCCTTTATTCTATTCTCCGGAAGGCTGTTTCTACACCCCTATTAGAATCAGCCTTAGCGCTCCGACGCCGCATCGGGCTTCCCTCCCGGTCGCGGCTGGCTCTTTTCTAACGATATATTTGAGCTTGGCCGCCTTTATTCTATTCTCCCGGAAGGCTGTTTCCGCACCCTATTAGAATCAACCTTGGCACTCCGACGTCGCATCGGGCTTCCCTCCCGGTCGCGGCTGGCTGTTTTCTAACGATATATTTGAGCTTGACCGCCTTTCTTCTATTCTCCAGATGTCGTCTTCGCACCTCTATTTGAATCAGCCTTGGCGTCCGACGTCGCATCGGGCTTCCCTCCCGGTCGCG
>NZ_KI273100.1:0-14427 GCF_000469565.1 Oribacterium sp. oral taxon 078 str. F0263
GCTGTCCCCTTCGGACAGCTTGCTTATGATAGCAGGCCGCCGCAGTCTTGTCAAGCATTTTATTCTGCTTTTTGCGGAGCTGCCAAGCGGAGAAAGAGGGATTTGAACCCTCGCGCCGGTTTAACCCGACCTACACCCTTAGCAGGGGCGCCTCTTCGGCCTCTTGAGTATTTCTCCCTTTGAATTCCCGCTCTGATCTGATCTCTCTCTTATCAATGCGGGCCCGGAAGCTTTTCCGGGAGCACCGTTTTTACCGGTGCCTATCTAGATTAGCAATAAAAAAGTTCTCTGTCAATGTCTTTTTGCTCGCTCATAAAGCATAAAGTCTGTTCTTCCGCCTGAAAGCGGAAAAGCCTGAAAAAACTTAGTCGCTGAACACAGCGAAAGGACGGAATCCCGGCGAAGCTTTCCATATAGGATTTCCCTTTAGGAGTCTGTTTCCTCCGACTCCTCTCCCTCGTCCTCGGAGGACTCCCTGACCTTTGCGATCGATGCGATTACGGTATCTCCGTTTTTCGGAAGATCCATGAACTTTACGCCGGAGGTGTTTCTCCCTATGACGGAGACCTTTCCGAGGCTCATTCGGATGAGGATTCCCTCAGAGGTGATCAGCATGATTTCCCTGTCCTGATCACAGAGTTTAAAGCCCACGAGATCGCCGGTCTTTTCCGTGATGCGATAACAGTGAAGCCCCTTTCCCCCGCGGTTTTGCGGCTTGAATTCCTCTGTAGCCGTGAGCTTCCCATAGCCCTTCTCCGAGACCAGGAGAAGATGGCTTCCCTGAGAGAGCTTCTGCATCCCGATCAGCTCATCGCCGGAGTCGAGTCTTATACCCCGCACTCCCATGGCGGAACGCCCGGTGCTCCGGATATCCTCCTCGCGGAAGCGGATCGCCATGCCCTTTTTCGTGACAAGCATGATCTCCTCTCCCGGATCGACCAGCTTCGCCTCGATGAGCTGGTCATCCTCCCGGATATTCATCGCGATCAGTCCATTCTTCCGCACATTGGCATACTGAGAGAGCGGGGTCTTCTTCACAAGGCCGGATTTCGTCGCGAGCACAAGATACTGCTCTGAGGAAAGATCCCGGAGACTGAAGCAGGCATTGACTCTCTCCTCCGGCTGCAGCTTGAGAAGATTTACCAGCGCCGTTCCCCGGGAGGTCCGGGAGGCCTCCGGGATCTCATAGCCCTTGATTCTGAAGCAGCGCCCCTTATTGGTAAAGAGCATGATATAATGATGGTTTGTGCTCATGAAAAGATCCTCGATATTGTCATTATCAAGGGTCTGCATCCCGCGGATTCCCTTCCCTCCCCGGTTCTGCTGCCGGAAATTTTCCGGAGACATGCGCTTGATATAGCCAAGGCGGGTGGAGGATATCACAATGTCATCATCCGGAATGAGGTCTTCATCGTCCAGGGCATCGTCAAAGGCAAACTGCGTCCGGCGCTCCTCTCCGAATTTCTCCTTTAACTGCATCAGCTCTTTCCGGATCACAGAGAGAAGCTCCCTCTGGTCCGAAAGAATCTCCCGGTAGCGCGCGATTCTTCGAAGGAGCTCTTCGTATTCCGACTGAAGCCTCCCCCTCTCCAGTCCGGTCAGCGCGCGAAGCCTCATGTCCACGATCGCCTGCGCCTGTGCGTCACTGAACGCGAAGCGGGCGATGAGATCCTGCTTCGCCTTTTCCACGGTATCCGCCGCGCGGATGATCCGGACGATCTCATCGATATGATCGAGGGCCTTTAAAAGTCCCTCCAGAATATGGGCCCTCTCCTCACATTTATTGAGATCATAGCGGGTCCGCCTCGTCACGACATTGATCTGATGCTTCAGAAATTCATTCAGCATCTCCTGCAAATTCAGGATTCTGGGCTCTCCGTTTACGATGCAGAGCATGATGACGCCGAAGGTATCCTGCAGCTGCGTATGCTTATAGAGCTGATTCAGGATCACATTCGGATTCGCATCCTTTCGGAGCTCGATATTGATTTTTGCGCTGGAGCCCTTCCCGGCAGCATCGTTTATGAAGGTGATCCCGTCGATTTTCTTGTCCTTCACAAGCTCCGCCACCTTTTCGATGATCCGGGAGCGGCAGACGAGATAGGGGAGCTCCTTCACAAGGATCCGATGCTTCCCGCTCTGCATAGGCTCAATCTCGCAGACGGCCCGCATTTTGATCTTTCCCCTTCCGCTTCGGTACGCCTCCTCTATCCCTCTTCGCCCGAGAATCAGAGCACCGGTGGGAAAATCCGGCCCCTTGATCTTCTTGATAATCTCATCCAGCTCCGTCTCTCTTCCCTCGATCCGATCGGAGATGATGAGATCCAGCGCATCGATGACCTCCCTCAGATTGTGAGGCGGAATATTGGTCGCCATGCCGACCGCGATCCCCGTGGCCCCGTTCACCAAAAGATTCGGAAATCTTGCCGGAAGCACTGTCGGCTCCTCATACTCATTCGAAAAATTCGGCATGAAGTCGACGGTGTCCTTGTTGATACCAAAGAGCATCTCCGCCGCGATGCGGGACATCTTCGCCTCGGTATAGCGCATGGCAGCGGGACTGTCGCCGTCCTCAGAGCCGAAATTTCCCTGCTTATCGATCAAAACATGTCTCATGGACCAGGGCTGTCCCATGTAAACGAGGGCCCCATAGATCGAGGAATCCCCGTGGGGATGATACTTTCCCATGGTCTCCCCGACGATGGTCGCGCACTTCTTCGTCTTTTTATCCGGAGTGACCCCCAGAGACTGCAAAGAGTATAAAACTCTTCTCTGCACCGGCTTCAGTCCGTCTCTGACATCCGGGATCGCCCTCGACACGATGACGCTCATCGCGTAATCGATATAGGAGTTCTCCATCGTCTTCTTTAAATCGACGTCCTGAACCTTGTCAAAGATATTCGGCTCCAAAATCCGCCTCCTTCTGTCCCTCTGAACGATCAGACATCCAGATGATTCACATACTTCGCATTCTGCTCAATGAACTCTCTCCTCGGCTCCACCTGATCTCCCATCAGAGTGGTAAAGGTGAGGTCGAGCTCCGCCCTGTCGTCCTCTGCCATATTGACTCTCAAAAGTGTCCTGGTCTCCGGATCCATCGTGGTCTCCGCAAGCTCCTCCGTATCCATCTCGCCGAGTCCCTTGAAGCGGGATACGTCTGTCCCCTCCGCCCCGATCTCCCGCAGAATATTCTGATATTCCTCATCGGAATAGGCATAGTAATGCTTTTTGTTTTTCTGAATATTGAAAAGAGGCGGCTGCGCGAGGTAGATATGCCCCTGTCTGATGAGCTCCGGCATAAAGTTATAGATAAAGGTCAGCATCAAAGTCGCAATATGCGCTCCGTCCACATCCGCATCCGTCATGATGATGATTTTATGGTAGCGAAGCTTTGTGATATCAAAATCCTCATTGATCCCCGTGCCGAAGGCTGTGATCATCCCCTTGATCTCTTCATTCGCATAGATCCTGTCCAGCCGGGCCTTCTGCACGTTCAGAACCTTCCCTCTGAGCGGAAGCACCGCCTGCGTCTCCACATTCCTGCCCTCCTTTGCGGGGCCGAGGGCGGAATCCCCCTCCACGATAAAGATCTCGCAGCTTGCCGGGTCACGGCTGGAGCAGTCGACGAGCTTTCCGGGAAGTCCCACCCCTTCAAGCGCTGATTTCCGCCTCGTGAGGTCTCTGGCCTTCCTGGCCGCCGCCCTCGCTCGCTGCGCGAGGATCGATTTCTCGCACATAATCTTCGCAACAGACGGATTTTGCTCCAGAAAATAAGTGAGCTGCTCTGAAACAATGCTCTGCACCGCGGTCTGCGCCTCCGAAGTCCCGAGCTTTTGCTTGGTCTGTCCCTCAAACTGCGGATCCTCGATCTTAACGGAGATAATGCCGGTCAGTCCCTCCCGGATATCCTCTCCGGAGAGATTCGGCTCCGAATCCTTTAAGAGCTTATGTTGTCTCGCATAATCATTAAAGGTTTTTGTGAGCGCGTTCTTAAAGCCGGTGAGATGCGTCCCTCCCTCCGGGGTATTGATATTGTTGACAAAGGTATAGATGTTTTCCGTATAGGAATCATTGTGCTGCATCGCCACTTCGACGAAAATCTTGTCCTTCTCTCCCTCGCAGTATATGACCTCGGAATAGAGGGGATCCTTTCCCCGGTTCAGATAGCTCACAAATTCCTTGATTCCGCCCTCAAAGTGAAAGCTCTTCTCCTGTTCCTGTCCTTCTCTTTTGTCCTTTAGATTGATGCGGAGCCCCCGCGTCAAAAAGGCCGTCTCCCGAAGACGCACCTTCAGCGTTTCAAAATCGTATACTGTCTCCTCAAAGATCTCCGGGTCCGGCTGAAAGTGAACGCTTGTCCCATGCCTTTCCGGCTCACAGGATCCGACGATGCGCATCGGCGCAGTCGTCTTTCCGCGCTCAAAATCCATCTGATAGATTTTTCCATCCCTGTAGACCCTGACCCAAAGCTTCCCGGACAGCGCATTCACGACGGAGGCTCCCACACCGTGCAGTCCGCCGGAGACCTTATAGCCGGAGCCCCCGAACTTCCCGCCCGCGTGAAGTACCGTAAAGACGACCTCAAGAGCAGGCTTTCCCGCCTTTTTCTGGATATCGACGGGGATCCCTCTTCCGTCATCCTCCACCGTGATGGAATTATCCGGCTCTATCGTGACAGAGATTTCCCCGCAGTAGCCCGCGAGAGCCTCATCCACAGAATTATCCACGATCTCATAGACCAGATGATGCAGTCCGCGGGAGGAGGTCGTGCCGATATACATACCGGGCCTCTTTCTCACGGCTTCCAGTCCTTCCAGAATCTGAATCTGATCCGCACCGTAATTCTCAGAGCCCTTCATAAGCTCCCGCTCTCTCTCCAGATCCTCTCTCTCATTCTGCTCTATTGACACGTTCCCTCCTCATCGGGCGGATCAAGCATAAGATCCATGCCGAAATCAATGGCATCAGCAAATATATTTCCATTATTCCTTTATTGTATCAGAAAAACGGTATCCCGAACAGACTTTTGTATCTGAGCGCGGGAGCTCTCTGATCTTCCCTCTCTCTACCTGATAGAGCTGATCGATCGGAAAGCGCTTGGAGAGGAAATCGTCGAGACCGGTACAGCTTATGATATTCTGCGTATCCTTTAAAATCTTAAGAAGGTAATTCTGCCTCGCAGAATCCAGCTCAGAGAGCACATCATCCAAAAGCAGGATCGGGGTGTCATCGATCATTTCCCGGACCAGCTCAATCTCCGAGAGCTTAAGCGCCAAAGCCGCAGTTCTCTGCTGCCCCTGGGAGCCGAACTTCCGAATATCTCTCCCGTCGATTCGAAATGAAATATCGTCCCGATGCGGACCGGCGAGACTCAGGTGCTGCTTGAGCTCGGATTCCCGGAGAAGAGAAAGCTTCTTCCGAAAATTTTCCGCTTTTACATTTGGCTCATAGTCGACCTCGATCTTTTCCCTCCCCCCGGAAAGCCTCCCGTGGATCTCCGAAATAATCGGAGAAAGGCGCTTCATAAAGGCGCTTCTGATCTCAATCAGAGCCGTCCCCGAGGAAAGCAGCTGCTCATCCCAGACAGAAAGCGTATCCAAAAGGCCGGCCTTAAAGGGGATATCCCTTAAAAGGCGGTTTCTCTGATTCAGGATCCTTCCATATCTCCCAAGCTCCTGGAGATAGCCTCTGTTCAGCTGACAGAGCTCAAGATCCAGGAATCTCCTGCGGACCACGGGGCCGTCCTTTATGAGGGAGAGATCCTCCGGAGAAAAGCATACGATATTTGCAATCCCGAAAAGCTCCGAGGCCCTTCGAATCGGGATCTCATCGATCGCAATCCCCTTTGATTGATTCCTTTTCAGATGCATATCGATCCGATAAGGAGCGCTTCCCTTCCTCAGGATCAGCTTGATGTGGGCCTCCTCCTCCCCGAAGCGGATCAGGTCCCGATCCTTTGTAAAACGGTAGGATTTCGCCGTACAGGCCATGAAAATCGCTTCGAGGAGATTCGTCTTCCCCTGGGCATTTTCTCCGTAGAGGATATTGCTTCCCCGGCAGAGACGGAGGCTCAGATTTTCATAATTTCTGAAATTCTGTAATTCCAGCGAGTCGATCTGCATCAGATAGCGTCCGCATTGAAATTGACCGGAAGTATCATATAAGTATAAGTCTCTTCATCATCCCGGATAAAAAGAGGAGAGCGCGGAATGGTAAAGTAAATGGAAACGGATTCCGAGTCAATATTCCGAAGCGCATCCGCCAGATACCTGGGGTTAAAGCCAATCATGAGATCATTTCCGCTCTTTTCTATGGAGACCTCCGCATCCATCCTTCCGAGATCAGAGCTTATGAGAAGAGAGAGAAGGCCGTCGGAGATACGAAGGATCAAAGGCTGCTTCTCATTGTCCTGTACAAAGATAGTGGACCTCTCGATGGAATCCAGAAGCTCTCTTCGATTTACCGTAATTTTCGTATCATAATCCTCTGAGAGCATCTGCGCGACATGGAAATACTCCCCATCAATCAGACGGCTCAGCACCAAGGTATCATCAAACTCGAAGAGGATATGATTCTTCGTAAAGTAAATCATCACCTCATCCTTCAGGCCTCCGCTCAGTATCCTGGAGATCTCAATCAATGCTTTCCCGGGTACAATGGCCTTCATCTCCGGACAGCTTTCCTTCAGCTGCGTGCGGCGGATCGAGATCCGATGCCCATCCAGAGAACACACGGAAAAAAGATCTCCCTTTACCTCCAGGAACTCTCCCGTCATCTTCTTATTGCTCTCATTGAGAGCGACAGAAAAGATCGTCTGATTGATGAAGCTTTTCAGCGTGAACTGAGAGAGAGAGACAGAATTGCTCCGGTCGATTCCGGGAATCATGGTAAATTCATTGCCGTCCTTCCCCGAAATCTTAAAGACGGACTTTTCGCAGCGAATTGTGGTGACAAAATGCTCATCACTTTCTATTAAAACGGAAAGTTCGTTATCCTGAGGCAGTTTTTTAATAATTTCAGAAAAAAGCCTCGCATCCAGTGCCACCTTTCCCGCTTCCAAAATCTCTCCCCGGCAGACGGTTTCAATCCCGAATTCCGTATCATTTCCCACAAGACAGATCTTTCCGTTGGAGGCGTCCAGAAGAAGGCATTCCATAATCGGCATGGTGCTTTTCGAGGGAACGGCCTTTATGGCGATATTGATGGAGGAAATCAGGGCATCCTTTTGAAATTGCAGTTTCATGAGGCGGTTTCTCCTTTTCTTCTTTTTCTTTTTTATCCAGTAGTATCAGTAGGAGCTGTGGAAAAGTGAAAATCCCGAGGAAGGCGCAGAATATCGTTATTTTCTGTCCGGGATAAGTACGTTAAAATGCTGTGCAGCGGGCTGTGGACAAGATTTCCTCAGGGAGCTATCTTTTTCCGCAGGGCCTCGATTGTGGATTTTAATTGTTCGTTTGTGCGTAATTCTGTGGATATTTTATCGTGTCCGTGCATGATCGTGGTATGGTCCCTTCCGCCGAGAAGTTCACCGACGGCCTTCAGAGGGGATTCCGTCATTTCCCGGCAAAGATACATCGCGATCTGCCGGGGAAGCACAATTTCCTTGTTCTTTCTCTGAGAGGAGAGGTCGCCGTCATTCAGATTGAAGTGTTCCGCGACCAGGGAGATGATGAGCTGTGCCGTCACCTCCTTTGGTGCCTCCGAGCTGATATGGTCCTTCAGAAGCTCCTCGGCGAGCTCCAGTGTGACATCCTTCTTTTCGAGCCGGGACATTGCGACGATTTTAGTCAGGGCTCCCTCTAACTCTCTGACATTGGATTTTATATTTGTCGCGATGTATTTGATGACTTCGTTGTCAATGCTGTAGCCCTCGAGTTCCTCTTTTTTCCGAAGGATTGCCATTCTGGTCTCGTAGTCCGGCATCTGGATATCTACGATGAGACCGACCTCGAAGCGGGAGCGCAGCCTGTCCTCCAGATTGTCGATGTCTCTCGGCGGTTTATCGGATGCGATGATGATCTGGCGCTTGTTCTCATAGAGAGTATTAAAGGTGTGGAAAAATTCCTCCTGCGTTCCCTCCTTGCCGATGATGAACTGGATATCGTCTATGAGGAGAACATCCAGCTCCCGGTAATTCTTCCGAAATTCGGCCGGGGAGAGATTGTTCTTGTTTCGGATCGAGTCGACGAACTCATTGATGAAGGTCTCCGATGTCACATAGCGGATATTGGACTGCGGATTGGATTTTAAGATAAAGTGAGCGATCGACTGCATGAGGTGGGTCTTCCCGAGTCCGGCTCCCCCGTAGATATAGAGAGGATTGTAGATTTCTCCCGGGGATTCCGCGACGGCGAGGCTCGCCGCATGGGCGAGATTGTTTGAGGAACCGACGACAAAGCTGTCGAAGGTATAGCGGGGGTTCAGATTCGCTTTTTTTAAGATCTGGGGAAAGTCCTCTTCTGTGAGCTTTTTTTCTCCTGCCTTATGATAATTTCTCACTTCCTCCGCTGTGATGATGCGGATCTCCGAGGAGATTCCGCTGATCTCCTCGATCGAAACCTTGAGAATCGTACCATAGCGTTTTTCGATGTATTGGCAAAAGCCTTGATCCGGCGCAATAATAATAAGCTCTCCGTCAATAAAGTCGCAGAGCTCCAGGGGCTTTAGCCAGGTCTTGTAGGATACGGGCATCACATCAAAATTATCCCGGGCATATTCCAGGATCATTTCCCATTTTCCTCTTATGACTTCGAATTGTTCCGACATGATAAACTCCAATGCGCTGTGAAAAAAGTGTATATAGCATACCCGATTGTGGATAGAATAGCAAGCTGAATGTGGATAAGTAAGGCAGGAAGTGGTGGAGAAGTGGGAAAAAGCCCGTAAAATGTGGATTTATCCTATGCACACTATGCACTTGTCCACAATCTATCAACATTTTGTGGATAGAATTTTGTACTGTGGATAAGTGCATAAATTTGTGGATAAGGCCGGAGACAGGGGGAAAAAGGATATCTCTTGACGGATGGGGACCCAATCTATATAATGAGAGCGATGTTTGCCCGAAAACAGTAGGAAAGGGGGGATTGCCGTGCACAAGGGGAAAATGACATTTCAGCCAAAGACGAGACAGAGAGCAAAGGTTCACGGATTCAGAGCCAGGATGGCTACGGCCGGCGGAAGAAAAGTACTGGCTGCCAGAAGAGCGAAGGGAAGAGCGTCTCTGACTGTGTAAGCTCAGCACATAGAGTAAACGAGAAGAGACCGCTTTTCGAGCGGTCTTTCTTCCATACTGGAGATATTTTATGAAACGCTTCCCGTCCGTAAAGAAAAGTGCGGATTATCAAAGAGCATATCAGAGGGGGAAATCCCGCGCGAATGCCTGTCTTGCGGTCTATGTTTTTCCAAATGGAATGGAGGGGAACCGTCTCGGAATTTCCTGCTCCAAAAAGATCGGGAATTCTGTCGTGAGACACAGCCTGGCGAGGAAGCTCAGGGAAATATTTCGACGGAACAAAAATCTGAAACAAGGGCTGGACATCATTGTGGTTGTTCGAAAGGCTTCGGCTTCAGCCGATTATCGAAAAATTGAGAGGGCCTACCTCGAGCTATGCAGCAGGCATCATATCCTGGAAGAGGAAGAGACGGATGGTGCTATGGCTGAATTCTGATCTTGGAAGATTTCATTTTGAATTCTTATATAATAGGAAGAAAGTCATCTTAAAATTTCGATAATCATGGGCAGCCGCAGGACGGGGCATAGGATGATTCCAATATGATAAAGAAAATGGAAATAGCGCTGATCCGCTTTTATCAGAAATATCTTTCTCCGATGAAGGGATCCTGCTGCTGCAGGTACACGCCGACCTGCTCTCAATATGCCATCGAGGCGATCAGAAAGTATGGATCTGTAAAAGGAACATTGCTGGCGGTCTGGAGGATTTTGCGCTGCAATCCTTTTGCCAAGGGCGGATATGATCCTGTTCCCTGACTATGGAGGGTAGAATTTGAATTACTTATCATTGGCTTTGTTGACGAAGAATACGTCTAATATTCCGCTGTTCGGCCCGATCTGGAATCTGATCGTAACGGTACTCGGGCTGATTATGAATGCAATCTATGTTTTCTTGGACAGGATCGGAATCCCGAATATCGGCCTGGCCATCATTTTATTTACTCTGGTCACGAGGATCCTTCTCTTTCCGACCTCGCTGAAGCAGCAGAAGTCCTCCAGAATGATGCAGGTTATGCAGCCGGAGATCAAGGCGATTCAGGAAAAATACAAGAATAAGTCGGATAATGCGTCGATGATGGCGCAGCAGACGGAGATGAAGGCTGTCTATGAGAAATATGGAACCTCCATGACCTCCGGCTGTCTGCCGCTCGTTCTGCAGCTTCCGATCATTTTCGCGCTCTACCGGATTATCATGAATATCCCGGCCTATGTTCCCTCTGTCCGGGTGATTTACGAGAAGGTATGCTCCTCGATCGGCGGAGCCGATGCGGCTTCAAAGCTGGTGGAATTCGCAAATTCCAATGATTTGACGTCTACGCTGAAGCTGCTCCACAATCTGGGCCAGAGCGATCCGACAAAATACAGCGCGGATGCCGTGCAGAATTTTATCATTGATTTCCTCTATCGTCTGAATCCGGCGCAGTGGCTCAAGCTTTCCGAAAGCTTTCCGCAGGCTTCCTCTGTGATTGAGGGCGCGGCGCTGAAGGCGCAGCATATCAACAGCTTCCTGGGACTGAATCTTTCCACGGCTCCTTCTTCCTATGGACTGCGGCCGACAATTTATTGGCTGATACCGATCCTCGCGGGGCTCACACAGTGGGCGAGCACGATACTCATGCAGAAGCAGAATATGGCGGCAGCGGACGGAAGTGATCAGTCGGCGCAGATGATGAAGAGCATGAATATCATGATGCCGCTGATGTCGGTGTACTTCTGCTTCTCCTTTGCCTCCGGTATCGGACTCTACTGGATCGCCTCCTCTCTCTTTATGCTGATTCAGCAGCTGGCCCTGAACTGGTTCTTCGGGAAGAAGACAAACGAAGAGCTTATACAGGAGTCCATGGCGAAGGCGAATGCGAGGAGGGCGAAGAAGGGACTTCCGCCGATCGATGAGCGGGCCGTGGAGCAGAAAATTCAATCCATGCAGGCGAAGATGGATCATGCGGAGAAGAGCCGGATGGAGACGATTGCGAAGCAAAATGTGAGGACGAAGGAGTCCACGGAATACTATAATCAGAATGCGAAAGAGGGGAGTCTCGCGAGTAAGGCGAATATGGTGAGGCTTTACAACGAAAAGAACGAGAAGAAAAAGGACTAAGGTTTGGCCAGGGGAGCGAAAGGCCCTTGGCTGAGGTATGAAAATGGAAAAAATCAGAGTTTCCGCAAAGACAAAGGATGAGGCGATCACGAAGGCATTGATCCAGCTGCACACGACTTCAGACAGGCTCTCTTATCATGTTTTAGTGCAGGGGACGGGAGGGCTCTTCGGCATTGGGGCAAAGCCCTGGATTTTAGAAGCCAGCGTAAAGGAAGAACAGAAAGAGCTGGAGCGCCTGGAGAGAGAGATCAGGAGCATCACCTCCGGAAAGATCAAGGAAGAGGGAGAGGACGGCCTCACAAAAGAAAGAGAAGAGAAGAGAAAAAGAGAGAGGATCCCGGAGAGCGGGATGAAGCGAGCGGAACGGAGAGAGGAAGGAGCGGAAGCGCCCTTCTCAGAAGAGAAAGCCTTTTCTTCGATCCCTGTGTCGCATCCGGAAGAGAGCGGGAGAAGGGAAGAAAAAAGGGAAGAACAGAGAGAAGTCCGGGAGAGAAGAATAGAGCGAAGGGGGAATGGAAGGAGGAGAGAAGAGCGGGATACAGGATCGGGAAGAAAAGAAAGATTCGGAAAGAGAAATGGCCCGGACTTTTCTCCCCGAGAGAGATCTCCTTATCGGAGCAGAAATCAGGGGAATGAGGAGAGCCATACAGAAGGGAAATTCAGCCGAGGCGGCTACGATCCTGCCAATATGCTGATGACTAAGCCCTCATCCCATGTCAGACAGCGAGAGACGAAGCAGATCTCCGAAAGTGAGGTGAGGGAAGCCGATGAGAGAGCACTTTCCTTCCTCCGCTCCGTTCTCCTCGGAATGGGAATGGAGGTCAGTGCCGAGAGCGAATTCAGGGGCCAGAACAATGAGCTCTATATCGAATTAAAGGGTCCGGATATGGGAATCCTGATCGGAAAGCGCGGGCAGACACTGGATTCCCTTCAGTACATCTGTTCCCTTGTAGTCAACAGGGAGCACAGAGAGGACTATATCCGGGTAAAGCTGGATACGGAGGACTACAGGAAGAGAAGGGAACAGACGCTTCGGACGCTGGCCAGAAATATTGCTTACCGGGTGAAGAAGAGCAGAAAGCCGGTAAGCCTCGAGCCGATGAATCCGTATGAGCGCCGCATCATTCATGCGGCTTTGCAGAACGATCGCTTTGCGGCGACAAAATCGGAGGGGGATGAGCCCTTCCGCCATGTCGTGATCTATCCGAAGGCCTCTCCCCAGAGAGACTGGGAGGACAGAGGCGGCAGAGAGCATTGACCGCAGGAAGTATTGACCGCAGGAAGCGGGGTATTCCCATCCGGGATACCCCGCTTCCTGTAAAAAAGAAGGAATTTTACAGCCTGACGGAGGGAGCGGAGATGGAGAGAGCAGAGGATACGATTTGCGCGCTGGCCACCGCAGCGGCGGAGGCCGGGATCGGCATCATAAGGATCAGTGGAGAGCATGCGCTTTCTGTCGCCGGAAGCCTCCTGAGGACAAAGAGCGGGAAAAGACTCGATCTTTCAAAGCCAAACCGGGTTCGCTACGCCTTTGTCTATGACAATGAGGAGGCAGTTGACGAGGTTCTCGTCACAAGCTTTCTCGCGCCGCACTCCTATACCGGGGAGGACAGCGTGGAGATCAGCTGCCATGGGGGCGTGCTTCTCCTCCAAAAGGTTCTATCTCTCTGCGTTCGAAGCGGAGCGAGACCGGCGGAGCCGGGAGAATTTACGAAGAGAGCCTTTCTGAACGGAAGACTCGATCTCTCTGAAGCAGAGGCAGTTTCCGATCTCATCCATGCGAGGAGCGAGGATGCGATTCGAGCCGGTCTTTCCCAGCTTCGGGGATCACTTTCCCGAAAGATCCGGGAGATGCGAAAAATTCTTCTGGAGGATGATGCCTATATCGAGGCGGCGCTCGATGATCCGGAACATATCTCCCTGGATGGCTTTTCCGAAAGGCTTCGCCTGCATGCGGAATCCCTGCTCCGCGATACAGAGGCACTCGAGGCCTCCTTTTCCTCCGGGAGACTGCTCCGGGAGGGAATCCGCACCGTGATTGTCGGAAAACCCAATGCCGGGAAGTCCTCCCTTCTCAATGCTCTTTTGGGAGAAGAGAGGGCGATCGTAACGGAGATCGAGGGGACGACGAGAGATACGTTGGAGGAGGAGCTCTCCCTCAAGGATCTTAATCTCAGGGTCATTGATACGGCCGGAATTCGGGAGACGGAGGATCCCGTGGAGAGAATCGGCGTGGAACGGGCCAGAAGGGCTGCGGAGGAGGCGGATCTCATCATCTACGTTGTGGACGCCTCGCGGCCGCTGGACAGCTCGGATGAAGAGATCCTTCGCTTTTTGCCGGGGAAGAAGGCGCTGCTCCTTCTCAATAAATCGGATTTAAGGACCATCATCTCGGAGGAGGAGATGAAGAAGAGAAGCGGCTGCCCGGTGCTCTCGATCTCCGCGAGAACGGAAGAGGGAATCAGCATGCTCTCGGAAAAGATCCGGGAAATGTTCTTTGGAGGAGAGCTCCGCTGGAACCAGGAGCTCATCATATGCAGTGAAAGACAGAGGAAGCTTCTTCAAAACGCCGGGCAGGCGCTGCGCGAGCTCTGCCGCTCGATTGAAAATGGTATGCCGGAGGACTTCTATACGATTGATATCATGCGTGCCTACGAAGAACTGGGGCAGATCCTCGGGGAGAGGGTCTCGGAAGACCTGATCGACGAGATTTTCAGTAAATTCTGTATGGGGAAGTGATCCGCCCTTTGCTCGTCTAACGCGGGACGCTCTCGCTCCGGCTGCCGCGGCCAGCGGACGCGAGCGTAGAAGTCTGCCATCAGGCAGACTCGGAGCGTCCTTGAGTCTTCTCGAAGAGAAGTGCCTCCCGAAGGGAGGTCGGCTGATGCCGAGTCCTTAAGCGCCGGAGCAAAAGACGGCCCGCTTATCGGCAGACAAAGGGTCGGATCGGTGGAAAACAATGGGAAAGGTTGGAAGTGCTTTGAGTCTACTTTACAGCAGATTTTTATGTTTGTAAGCCGGCTTCGGATAGGAGTGAATCGATCTGTCGTTTGTCCGTCCAACGCGGGACGCTCTCGCTCCGACTGCCGCGGCC
>NZ_KI273100.1:14527-18111 GCF_000469565.1 Oribacterium sp. oral taxon 078 str. F0263
ACCAAATCGCTAAGCGCCGGGGCGGCAGACGGCCCGCTTATCGGCGGACAAAGCGCCAGATCGGCGGCAAAAATCGCCAGCTTTTCGAGTCTTCCATCAGGCAGACTCGGAGCGTTCTTGAGTCTTCTCGAAGAGAAGTGCCTCCCGAAGGGAGGTCGGCTAAACAGAGTTTATATAGTATGTTTCACGTGAAACATTTGAGGAGGGAAAGGTTCGGTATGGCCGAATTATCTTATGATGTGGCGGTGGTTGGTGCCGGTCATGCGGGAGTGGAAGCTGCGTTGGCCTGCGCGCGGCTCGGTCTTAGGACGATCATGTTCTGTCTCAGCGCGGATCATATCGCGATGATGCCGTGCAATCCGAATATCGGAGGCTCCTCAAAGGGGCATCTCGTCCGCGAGCTGGATGCGCTCGGAGGAGAGATGGGGAAGAATATCGACAAGACCTTCCTCCAGTCTCGGATGCTGAACCGCTCAAAGGGTCCGGCGGTGCATTCTCTCCGCGCGCAGGCGGACAAGCAGGAATACATGAAGGAGATGCGACGCACTGTAGAGAATCAGGAGAATCTCACGATACGGCAGGCGGAGATCACGGAGCTCTTGCTTAAGGAGAGCGAAGGAGAAAGAGAGATTTTCGGTGTGCGGGATGCCGCGGGAACAGATTTTTTTGCAAGAGCGGTTGTGCTGTGCACAGGGGTCTATCTGAATTCCCGCTGTATCTACGGAGAGGTCTCGGAGGATACCGGGCCAAACGGGCTGAGAAATGCAGGGCATCTGAGCGGGTTTCTCCGCCGCGCCGGAGTAAGAATGCTTCGCTTTAAGACGGGGACGCCGGCCCGCATCGACGGGAGGACAATTGACTTCTCGAAGATGGAGATACAGAAGGGAGATCATCCGGTCATTCCCTTTTCCTTTTCCACGGATCCGGATACGGTGCAGAAGGAGCAGATTGACTGTTATCTGACTTATACCAATGAAAAAACGCATGATATCATTCGAAAAAATATTGAACGCTCTCCCATGTACAATGGGGAGATAGAGGGGACAGGACCGAGATATTGTCCTTCTATAGAGGATAAGGTCATGCGCTTTCCGGAGAAGGAGCGGCATCAGATCTTTATCGAACCTGAGGGACTGTATACGAATGAAATGTATCTCTCCGGGATGTCTTCTTCTCTTCCGGAGGATGTACAGATCGATATGTACCGGAGCATGGAGGGGTTGGAGAGAGCGGAGATTGTGCGGAACGCCTATGCGATCGAATATGACTGCATCGATTCCCAGCAGCTTAAGAGCAGCCTGGAATTCCAGACAATTCGCGGCCTTTTTTCCGGCGGACAATTTAACGGTTCCAGCGGCTATGAGGAGGCCGCGGTACAGGGATTCATGGCCGGGGTCAATGCTGCGATGCGCTGCCTTGGGAAAAAGGCAGTGGTGCTGGACCGCTCGGAGGCCTATATCGGAGTTTTGATCGATGATCTCGTGACGAAAGAAAACCGGGAGCCCTATCGCATGATGACGAGCAGGGCAGAGTATCGTCTCCTGCTGAGACAGGACAACGCGGATCTTCGTCTCCGGGAGATCGGCTATCGGATCGGACTGGTCTCCGCGGAGGAGCTTCGGAAGACCCGGGAGAAAAAGCTGGCGATAGAACGGGAGACGGAGAGAATGGAGAAGAGCTTTGTAGGAGGCGGAGAGGAGACGAACCGCATTCTCAGGAAGCTCGGGACAGCTGAAATCAAATCCGGAGTTTCCCTCGCAGAGCTATGCCGAAGGCCGGAACTCAGCTATGAAAGCCTTCGAGCGCTGGATCCGGACAGACCGGAGCTCTCCGCGGAGGTCCGGGAGGAGGTAGAAATAGAGATCCGCTATAAGGGATATATCGCGCGGCAGCTTCAGCAGGTCTCCCACTTTAAAACCATGGAGGAAAAGAGAATTCCGGAGGATATCGACTATGCCGAAGTCGGAAATCTGCGGCTGGAGGCCAGGCAGAAGCTGAGCCTCATCCGACCGGACAATGTGGGAATGGCATCGAGAATCAGTGGCGTCAGCCCAGCGGATATCAGTGTTCTTTTGGTACATCTCGAAAAACGCCGCAGGAAGGGATGATGTTTCACGTGAAACATTGCGAGTTCTCTTTCACGCGGCGGATGATATAAAATCAAGGGGAGAAGGAAAAGGGGGAAAGAATATGACAGAGAGCTTTCGGGAGGGGCTCAGCAGACGTGCGGCGGCTCTCGGGGTCGAGCTTACGGAGGCACAGCTGGAGAAATTCTTCCTATATTATGAGAGAATGACGGAAAAAAACAAGGTAATGAATCTTACCTCGATTACGGAAGAATCCGATGTGGTACTGAAGCATTTCACGGACAGCCTTTCCTTGGCGGCGGTAAGCCTTCCTTCCACGGGCAATGTTTCACGTGAAACATTGCTTCGGAATACCCTTCCGGGAAAGAGACTCATCGATGTCGGAACCGGAGCCGGATTTCCCGGACTGGCTCTGAAAATTGCCTTTCCGGAGCTGGAGGTCGTCCTGAATGATTCCCTTCAGAAACGCCTTCGATTTCTGAATGAGCTCATAGAGGAGCTTAATCTCAAAGGAATCTCCTGTGTACACGGAAGAGCAGAGGAACTTGCTCATGAGAGAAAATGGAGGGGAGCCTTCGACTTTGCGGTCTCACGAGCTGTCGCTAGGCTCTCTGTGCTCTCTGAATATGACCTTCCCTTTGTGAAAAACGGAGGATATTTCCTTGCGATGAAGGCGGGCGGAATCGAGGAAGAGCTGGAAGAAGCGAAGGCCGCGATTCGTCTTCTCGGAGGAAAGCTCATAAAGAGAGAGAGCTTCATTTTGCCGGAGAGCGATATCGAAAGAAGTATTCTTTTGATCGGAAAACTCCGGGAAAGTCCGTCCCGCTATCCCAGACGGGCCGGAATCCCATCAAAAGAACCTTTGGGAAGGGCAGGAAAGAGGGAATGATTTTATTGCCGCCTTTTTCGCCGAGGGCCGATTCACCGCAGGACGCTCTCGCTCCGACTGCCGCGACCAGCGACGCGAGCGTAGAAGTCTGCCATCAGGCAGACTCGGAGCGTCCTTGACCACTTCTCAAAGAGAAGTGCCTCCCGGAGGGAGGTCGGCTGATGCCTCCCGGGCGTTAAATGCCAGGGCAAAAGACGGCCTGCTTATGGAGCGACTGCTCGGCGGTGCGGCGTAGGTTTGGGAAATCCATGCATAAGTCTCGGTGTTCCAATTTATCAGAGCGGGAGAAACACAGCGATCCGACATTGCGTCGAAGCTTTCTCTCCCGTTGGAGCAGGGCTGGACATGTTTTCTTTACAGAGCGAGCTTAGAGCATGCCACAGGTATCTCAGGTACTGGAGCTGTCGCAAGGGAGTGCTTTTCATCAGGAAAAGCACGAGTATTGCGCAGCTCCAATAGGGGGGTACGGAGACGGCATCCGGTGGATAGGAGGAGAGCGCTGATGAAAAGAGATTTCTTTGGCATGGCGTCCTTTTCGCTGCGGAAGTCTGCCATCGGGCAGACTCGGAGCGTCCTTGAGTCTTCTCAAAGAGAAGTGCCTCCCGAAG
>NZ_KI273100.1:18211-18557 GCF_000469565.1 Oribacterium sp. oral taxon 078 str. F0263
AACGCCGGGGCGGCAGACGGCCTGCTTATGGATCGACCGCTCGGCGGTGCGGCGGCGTAGGATAGGGAGAGCGCTGCATAAGTCCCGGTGTTCCAATTTATCAGAGTGGGAGAAACACAGCGGTCCGACGTTGTGTCGAGGCTTTCTCTCCCGTTGGAGCAGGGCTGGACATGTTTTCTTTACAGAGCAAGCTTAGAGCGTGCCACAGGTACCTCAGGTACCGGAGCTGTCGCAAGGGAGTGCTTTTCATCAGGAAAAGCACGAGTATTGCGCAGCTCTGCTGCACGCTCTTTGCGAACTCTGTTAGAAAACAGCCAGCCGCGACCGGGAGGGAAGCCCGATGCGA
>NZ_KI273101.1:0-2776 GCF_000469565.1 Oribacterium sp. oral taxon 078 str. F0263
CCGGATAGCGATAGGTAAGGCTTTGATGCGGTCTCTGCCTTTTCCCCCGCTCCACACCGTGCGTGCGGCTTTCACCGCACACGGCGTTCCATCGAATTCAGCCGTCCAGGGCTTTTAAACACAACTTACACACTTCGTCACAGCGTAAATTCAAAGAATGATTGGCGGCATTTCTGCCTTGATGCGAAGTTTGTTAAGCTTTTCCAGTTGGGATTTATCCAATTTCAGTTCGTCCAGATATTTCTGAATTGTGGTTTTAGAAGAAGCATGGATTAAAACATGAACGGCTTTTGAGACCAATACAAGATTTGTGTATTCATCCGTTCCGCCTTTGCTTAATGGCACTTTATGGTGACAATGGACATCATGGACAGACATTTCCTGTCCTGTGACCGCACATTTCCCATACTGTGCCGCATACAGCGAAATCCGATTATCCGCATACTCGATCGACCTGCCCTGCACGGGATTTCTCATCAGCCACAGCATCGCTTCCGTATTGATCTCCAGATTCTTATGAATCAGAGCCCGTCCTTCTGCCGTATACTTATTGACTGACTTCCGTTTGTGCTGAGCATTTTTCGGCTGAACGTATCCGATTGGTACAATCGGGCGTTCATGCAGATATCTCATCTGCCTGCTCTTTCCATACTTCTCTTTGATGAAACCGTTTCTCAGATTTCCATTGCGGGACAGATCACCTTTCAGCCTGTTCCTGAGCTGTTTGTTGATACTGAAGGCAAGCTTTCCGAAGTCCGCTGTTACTTCCGTCGCAATGCAGTAGTAATCATGCAATCCCGAAACAACGGAATTGTATTTCATAAGCTGCATGAACTGCGCCGTATCGTCCGGCGAATGCGCCAGAGTCTTTACTTCCTCCGTCAGCTTTTCATGTGCCTTTTTGTATGCTTTGTCGCTCAGGTGAGACCTTACGGCATACTTCTTTTCCTTTTTCCGGACTTTCAGCTTAAAACCAAGGAATTCCGAATACTGCCGTTTCAGATTGACCACCTTTGACTTTTCCGGACTTATTTCCAGACCGAGACGGTCTTTCAGCCACATTTCTGTCGCCTTATAAGTCCTGACCGCATCTTCATGTGAAGAGCAGAAGATTTTGAAGTCATCGGCATATCTCACCGCATGCATCTCTTTTAATCTGCTTCTGCGCAGAGCCCTGTAAGCATGGCTTTTGATTTCTGTCCCTTTCGCATTCTGCCTCGTTTTGAATTGTGTCTTCGTAGGCATCTGCTCCCATTGGGAAGCAATCCACCAGTCCAACTCATTCAGAACGATATTTGCAAGAAGCGGCGACAGGATACCTCCTTGCGGCGTCCCTTTCGTCGGGAACGTCTTTTCTCCGTTCGGAAGTATGACCGGCGCTTTCAGCATCTCTTTGATAATGCACAGCAGTTTCTTGTCCCTGATCCCTAACGCCCATATCTGCCGTATCAGCTTTGTGTGGTTGATGTTGTCGAAAAACCCTTTGATATCAAGGTCTACGACATGGTACATATGCTGTACCTGTATCAGCCGCATGCACTGCGCGATAGCAGTCTCAGCAGAGCGGTTCGGACGAAAGCCGTTCGAGTTCTCGCTGAATTTCGCTTCGCAGATCGGCTCCATGACCTGCAAGATACATTGCTGTACAATTCGGTCACGGATGGTCGGAATCCCCAGAGGTCTGGTCTTTCCGTTGGGTTTCGGTATCTCCACGCGCTTTACCGGGCGCGGGTGATAATTGCTGAACTGCTTTCTGATGAGGCGGACGTATTCTTCCTCACTGAGTTTCGCAAGGTCGGCTATCGTCCGTTTATCCACTCCTGCGGTATCACTGCCGGTATTCTTCTTGATTGTCCTGTATGCAAGCTTGATATTTTCCTCGCTCTCAATGATTTCCATGAGATGATTGAATACCGTGCCTTTCAGGCTTTCTGCATACAGGCTGTCAAAAATCCCCTGCATGTCGTAATACTCAGAATTGCGGATTTTCCTCTGTTTTGGTTTCCTTTCCTGCTGCTTCGAAGTGGGCACAGGCACCATCCCCTTTCGGTTCAGATTTTCTTTGTCATACTCGAAGCTGTGTTTGTTGTGTTTTCATTATTCAAACTGAATTCGACTTGTGGCCGTCCCTCCACCGCTTACTTATTCACGGCTTCATCGGTACCACGCCACTACTCTCACTGAGATAAAGAATGGTTATTGCCCTCTCGCGAAGGTATTCCCATCCACCGCATCAATGACCTGCAACAGCCTCTTCGTCCTCAGTTTTCCACGTTCCGATATTCCTATCATTGGATATCTTTAGGTCCTTCCTCTAAGCCTGCATTCGGTCATGCATAACCGCACCGCCTGTAACGATGCACGGACTTTCATAACAACCAATCTTACTTATCCGCGAATGCCGCCATTTAAGGCGTACTGCCTTTCGACAGTATCAACGTTTAGACTCGTACATTCAGAAGTTCGTCAGTATCTTCATACATTCTGACCATGGATATCCGACCCCCGGCATATAGACCGCACCATCCACCGCTGGACAGCTTTCGTGTCTGGTCTGAAAACCAGTCTTACGGCGGTTCTCTGCCGACTTCACCGAGCTCTATAACCTTTTAGGGAAAGCAGTTGCATGCTTTCCGCTATTCGGAGTATCAGGGAGGGCGCTTCGGGGCGTTACTCCCTCATTTCACCCATCGGAATATCAGTTCTCCAAGATTTTCGGGGAAATCCCCTTCGACCTTGTGCATAAGCTTTTCACTTACGAACGTGTCGCACGGTT